>JAOUGB010000086.1 GCA_029857875.1 Desulfobacteraceae bacterium
ATAGGATTTTGTTTCAGAAAACCTATCGGAAGGCAGAAATATGTCAGCAGAAAAAACCGAAAGCGGTGGCCGAAGCGATGAGTCAGGCACTGTCTAAAATTTCAGAGGCGATGATTAAAGATGTATATGATTGCCTAAAAGATCGGCATCAGGATTGACCCTCCCAATGGGCATTGATTTTATATAAATGCTGTCTAAGCGGATCAGTCCGTAAAACGCCGCTAAAACATCTTCTGGAGTTATTCTGTTAACACATTCGATTTCTTCACATCCAACCTTTCCTTTTTCAAAACAGGGGCTGCATTCAAGGTCAGGTCGAACAACCTTTACAGCTCGGCCCACTGGTTTCCATGTTTTAGGATCAGAAGGTCCGAAAACGGTAACAGTAGGAAGGCCTATAAATGCTGCAAGATGGCTGACTCCGGAATCGTTTCCAATAAAACCGCCGCCGGTTTTGAGCAGTCCGGTCAGTTCCGTCAACGTTTCTATTTTATGAACCTTTGCGTTGAGCCTTTTGGATTGCAGCAAAATTTCGTACAAATCATATTCTGCGGGACCGAGTATAAACTCCGGTTGTTTGCCGCTTCCGTCGATTGACGAAGCAACTTTGACAAAATTGGAAATGGGCCAGCATTTTTTTCGGCTTCCGGATCCGGGATGGATAATAATTTTTAACGGGTCGTATTGAGGGTTTCTCCGATCCGAATACATGGATAAAGAAAACATCATACGGGTGTCTTTATCCGATTCTTCAAGGAGCCTGCACCTGACAAGATTCGAAAAAATGTGTTGAGTGACATGGATCTTTTGACTCAAATCCGGACGGGGTGGTATACGATAAACTTCATTTTCCGAAATTGAATACAGCGTCTTCTCAAGCGAACGGGAACGGGAAAAAAGAATGATTTTTCGATAAGAGAGCAGGATATTTTTTACCATCGGATCGATATGACTCGAATAGAGGGTTGCAAAAGCTGCAGCCTCTAAAGGAAACCATTTATCTACAATATCGAACTCCTGGGCAAGTTGTCCAATGCTGCTTTGACAAATAATTGCTATGGAACCGTATATTTTTTTAAGTCTTAAAAGTGCCGGGAAGGTGGAGACAACATCACCCAGTGCCCCGTGATGGATAACAAGAATATGGTTTTTTGTCATAAATTAACGAATTGTCGTATAATTGGGTCCTGCGATTAACAGGTTGTTGGTGATCGTTGCCTGTATCTTTTCCATCTTGCTTCCAACTACAATATCTTTGATGACGCCATGGCCGTATGCACCCAGAATTACGAGCGCATCATGGGGAACCTCGTAGAGATAATCTTCAAAATTATTGTTCTCAAAAAAATCCCATTGTTTGACATAAAGGTCCATATCTTTTTCAAGATTTCTGTCCTTAACCATCTGCTGATAGTCTTCCTTTGAAGACTTACCTGTCTGGGTGAAAACATCTATCGACATACCGGAAGCCCTGGCCACATGAAATCCCAGCCGGAGCGCTTTGACCGAATTGACCGACCCGCCGAAAAATACCGTAATGCTTTTCCAAGGTTTAAAGACAGGGCTTGTGATTAACACCGGAAATCTGGCGGACTTTACAATCCGTCTCACCCGAGGACCGATGTATCCGAGACCGATTTTTGAAGATATGTCGCTGACGCTTCTGGGGCAGCACATATAATCAAAGTTCGTGTGTATGTCCGGCAGCGTCGAGGCCGTAAAGTGCTTTGGATCTAAGAATCGTGCATTCATCCCTGCCTGTTCTACCAGCTCGGTAGCATGTTTTAAAGCGGTTTCCGGTGATGTAAGATAGGATTTGTCAAGATCAACCTGGACCACATCGTTGTCAAAATACATTAAAAATTTTGTGGTTTTGGGAATGTATATCACCGGAAAAGCCCCGACCTTGTTGCAAAAATAGATCGATTGAAGCAACGTTTCTCTCCCAAAGGGATTATTTCTAAAAATATGAAGCAGTCGGCTTTCCATTTGGTTCTCCTTTTATTTTTTTTGGTTCTTCTCCAATTTATTTGGAGAAGAGGGTACAAGGATCCAAGGGGTCAAGGCTTGCCTGCCTCGGGCATGGATTCAAGGGTTTGTTTTCTAAAGACTTTATCAGCGCCTTAAACATTTTTTCGATTTCTCCGAGGTCTTTTTTTAGTGTACCCAGTTCACCTTTTTCAATTAAATCTAAATTCACCTAATAATAATACCTGAGTTTCCAATTCGCAAACAGAACCATAAGATATGTAAAGCATCCTTTAGCATTTCACTCGACCCCTTGAATCCTTGACCCCTTGCCTGCCCAGTTAAATTTTTCAAAGAAAAGGAGCAGGGCGAATTTAACCGGGGTACCCTTTGGGATCACACCTGCTCAATTGGAGATGACTCACTTATTCTACGCTAACTAACTGCAATTCGGGAGATGATCCAATTTTTTATTATTTCATCCCATTTAGTGACTGGTCTGAACCATCAGCTCCTTACGATATTGATCCAGGATAGTCGCTTTGGAAATAAGACCGAGAAATCTGTTGTTGACCACCACCGGCATGGAAAACAGGCCTTTCATGTCCATTTTGCGAACAACATCCAACAAATCATCATCCGGATGAACCACTTCTACCTTAGTATTCATGATTTGTCCTAAAAAAACGGCATCATACATCACCGGATCAAACAGGTATGGCCGAATATCATCCAAATGGATCATTCCCAGAAAATCACCGGTCCGGTCGTCTTCCACCGGAAAATAGTTCCGGTGGGATTTTTTAATAATAGCAATAAAATCTCTCAAAAGCATACTCTGCTTGACAATAATACAATCCTTTTCAATAAGTTCCGTTACATTCAGATCTGACAAAACCCGGGCATCGGTCCCGGGTCTTAACAAATGTCCGTGTTCCACAAGATCCTTCAGATAATAGGAAGCCGGCTCGAAATAATGGCAGAGCGTGGTCGTCACCGCTGACACCATAATTAAAGGGAGAATGACTTCCCATCCTCCGGTAATCTCGATGATGAGAAAAACTCCGGTCAACGGCGCCTGCATCATGCCACTGATCAGCCCCGCCATTCCCAGAAGTGCATAATATCCTTCGTTGACCCATGATACGGACGGCCAGAACAGTGCAAGAAGATGATGATAGGTCACTCCGACAAGGCTTCCGATAACCAGGCATGGTGCGAATATTCCGCCGGAACCTCCCCAACCCAGGGTCAAAGCAGTGGCTGCAATTTTGGCAAATGAAGCCAGTGCTACGACGGCAAGCACCTGGCCATATTCCCCTTCGATCAGAATTTTGACCGTATGGTACCCTTCCCCCAGTACCACAGGAAGAAAAAGGCCAATGACACCCACCGCGCATCCGCCCATGGCGGCCCGAATCCATATTGGAGCTGAAACTTTGTGTGATACGGTATGCATGGATCTTAGCATGCGTGTAAGGAGAATGGATGCCGCTGCGGACAGGACGGCCAAACCGAGACAGGCAAAGATATTTAGCAGGTCGATATTGAAAAGGTGATGTCTAAACGGGATCTGATTCCCTTGAAGAATACGACTGATTTCTGTACCGGCAACCGAAGCAATGGCAATGGGGACAATATTGACCGATTTCCACTCACCCACGATAACTTCAATGGCAAAAACCATTCCGGCAATCGGTGCATTGAAGATGGAAGATATGGCACCGGCAGCGCCGCAACCCACCAAAGTTACCCGCTGCCGATCGTTTAAGGAAAAATACTTAGCGATATTTGAACCGATGGCCGCTCCACTGATCACAACAGGTGCTTCAGGGCCCGCCGACCCTCCGCTGCCGATGGTTAGACAGCTCGATATCAGCCTGGAAAAGCTTGAGCGGAACCTCAAAAGACCACCGTAACGAGACACGCTGTAAATCACTTCCGGAACACCGTGTCCGGCGCCTTCTTTGACGACTTTTTCCAGAAACAGGGAAGAAAGGGCGGCACCGACGGCAGGAAGAACAAATACCCACCAGTAATGACGAAAATGATGAAGCCACTCAGACATCATCACAAGGCTCCGATTGAGCACCACCGAAGCCAAACCGGAAAAATTCCCCACGATGGCGGCCATCAATATGAGCAGAAGTCGATCATCAAATCGGAAAATTGGCCAGTTTCCAGGGTAGCGCCACGATGTTAAAATGCGCATTTTTTTCAATACCTAATAACGCTCTCCTTTCATGAGTCGGTTTTCGAAGTCGACAATGTTTGAAAAAAACGCTGTTGAATCGGGGGTTGTTTTTAAAAATTCCACAAATGCGTTTTCACGGATACAAAAAGAAAGCCTTGAAAGAAGATGGAGATGGATTTTCCTTGACGAACTTAAAAGGATGAACATAACAAACACCGGTTTACCGTCAATGGCTTTGAAATCGATGGGTTTTTCAAGAAAACAGGTTGATATTAAAGAGTTTTTTATCATATCCTCCAAAGGATCGTGGGGGTGGGGGATGGCAACCCCTTTACCAATACCTGTTGATGTCAAATGTTCCCTTTCAAGCAAGTTTGAATAAAGTGTTTTTTTGATGCTGCTGGATAAATAATGGATGTTCTCAACAGCGTTTTTCAACACCGTTTCAACATCATCCCCTTTTACATCATATAAAAGACCACCACGTTTCATTGAAGGCAGAAGATTTTCCATTCTTGTCTGCTGTGGTGCTGTATTCACTTTTTCAGGAAGTGAAAACGGGAGCTTATACATCGCAGCCCATTTTTCCAGAGTCGCTTCATTAAATAGATAACTATTTCCGGTTTTTTGTATGGGTATCCTGCCCTGGCGAATCCATCGTTCCACGGTGCTTACCGGAAGACGAAGGCACTGAGCGACTTCGTTTATTGTGAGTTTCATAAGAATAAAATTTTAAAAATACGATTTCCTTGAATTAAACTTTGTTAAATAACTTGAATATCATTCTAAATCAAGAAGTTTTATCATTCGATACAGATTGCCGGGTGTCTAATTCCGATGCCTGCTGCCGATGGGTGATGGTAATGTCGCGTTTCGGATAGGGTATCTCAACACCTTGTTTATCAAACGCTGTTTTGATTTTGTCGGTGACATTGGAAATGGTGTCCATGCGCTTTCTGGCATCATCAATCCATACCCTGAGCTGAAGATCCACCGACGATTCTCCGAAATTTCTCACAACGACCTTCGGGGCCGGTGTTTTTGAAATCCAGTCTACGGATTTTGCTACATTTATGATTAAGTCCTTTGCTTTTTCAATATCCGCATCATATGCAATTCCAACGTTAATACGAACTCTGATCTTTGTTGAAATAATAGTGTAATTGACGATATCTCGCTTCATGATTTCATTGTTGGGAATGATGATCACAATATTATCCGTCGTCTTGATCTTGGTAGCCCGCAGGCCGATATCGATGACATCTCCCCAAGAAGCACTTCCTGCCGGAGCACTCCACACTTCGATCCGGTCACCCACTTCAAACGGCCGATCGATAATCAAAAGCACACCGGCGATAAGGTTGGACAAGGTGTCTTTGGCGGCAAACCCGATGGCAATACCGGCCACACCGGCACCGGCAATAAAAGGCATGACATTGACACCCAGGATATCCAACGCCAGAACAACGGCAGTAGCATAAATGATCGCCCCTGAAAATTTATTGATAAGATCAAAAATGATATCATCGACTTTGGTTTTTGTTTTGTCGATGATATTTTTTTCGAAGTATCCCAGCAAGATTAACAAAAAATCTTTGGCTGGAGATGCCAGGAGTATGATCACAATTGCGTGAAAGATTTTTTCCAAAAGCAAAACATCGAAAAGTCTGATGAGATACGTACCGGTGACAAGTATCAGACCATAGAAAAGCGCCTTGCGGACAACGCTGAAAATCTCGATATTGATTTTAAGAAAATTGTTTTTTTGGGTCTTTTTCTCAAAAGAAACCAGAATGCGTTTTAAAATTATCCAGATGATATAGGTGCCGGCAATAGCCCCCAAAGTCTTGAATACCAGATGAATGTATACCGCATTTATACCGGATATCTTGGATATTTTCTCCAGAAAAGCAAAAATATATTCCATAATTCCATCACCTTAAAAAATTTACTTCGGCCCGCCGCTCCAAAGGCTTTTTAGCAATATTCGGGTGCGAAACTTGAGTGAAATACCAAATCGTTCGCCATTTTACGAATTCATCAAATATGACACTTTGCATTTATCCGTCAAGCCCCCTTTTTATTGAACCACTGAGCATGTCAAATGGAAGAGAAATTAACAATTGAACCTAAATTTAGTATAGGTATTCTTAAATACGCTAACGTATTTATAACTTGATTTATTCATTTTATTCACACAAAAGTGTAAAGTGCCTAAAGTGAACTAAAGTGCCTAAAGTTAAGGTATTCCACCAATTTTAATTATAATTAATCGCGCTGAAAGCGCGTTCCTCAACTTTAGCTCACTTTAGGCATTTCAAACTTCAAACTTTTGGACTTCAGCTTATCCAGAATAGCGTTTCTGATCAAAATACGTCACCGTATTTATGAATTAGAGCACTTAGGTTGAAAGGAAATACCTATGGGTTTTCTGATTCCTTTTTATCTACATCCGGTTTAAAGTCTTTAACTTTTTTCATGGCATCTTCAAGTTTGGCCTTTGCCTTGCCTGCCTGGCGAAAGGCCTTTTCTGCCTCCTTATCCGCCTGATCTGCTTCTGATCTCAATTGTAAAAATCGGTCTTTTTCTTCTTCCGAAATCGGCTTGCTCTCCAGTTCGATCAGCTTTGCTCTGGCGGATTCTGCGATCTCTCGAGTTTTGGCCGCTTCCTTTTCGGCTTCACCGGCTATTTTCTCGGCATCGTCAAGCGCATCCATCGCAACTGCCATATCTCCGGCTGTTCCTTCCTCAGGTTCGGCATCCAGTGCGATGTCCTCGGCTGCCAAAACGAAAGCTGTGACAGGCAGGCGAGACAAAAGTTTTTCTATGGGCCCGTCAATCGAACAGGTTATTTGATCACCCCGAAGTCGAAACGGCAAAAAAACCATAGCAGCATCCGATGAATATTCCGAAAGTTTATCTATATCAGCATTTGTGACAATTATCGGTTCAGCCTCGATTCTCGCTTCTTCAAGATTGTTTTTCAAATCCCCTAAATTTTCCGGCGTATCCGCATTATACCCGGCAGCCAGCACACGAATTTTGGCCGTGTCCCAAGGTTCGCTGCGGGTTATTAAATAACCGAGCAGCAGCATCAGACGACTGGTGGCATCATTTAACCACCACACATCAATCCGCCGATCCTCACCGGGAATATTCTCGAGCGTGTTCCATTTATCTTCATCGGCATCCAGAACCACAATATTTCGCCCCAGACGATACGCCGCTCTCAAATTTCGTCCAAGGTTTATTTCTCTTTGGTCGTTTGTGATTTCCGATTTGGGGTCCAGCCAGTTCAGCAGGATGGTGTTGGCTTTCAGCGGTCCGATACCGGTGGACTGGATCAGGGTATTTAAGGCAATATCGAGATCCGGAGCAAAAACCACAAGCGGAAATGCCGGAAAACCATGGGCGGCGATATCCGACCGGAGTTCTGATTCGCTTTCCTCTTGGAGTTTCAGCATCTTGACCCCTTCTCCTTTTAAAATTTTGACAACGGTTGTCAGCCCGCTTTTTCCCTCGATCCACGAGGCAAAGCGCAGCAACCCGGGCCGCCTTTCAGCATACTTGGAAAAAGCGAGGATCTGGGGACGCCAGTCGCGATCATGTTCCGGTTCGATATAAGCATTTAAAAGATTCTCTCTGGCACGCTGCAAATAGTAGGATCGACGACTGTCGGCCCATCTCGCCGGACCGCTTGTTCGTTTGAGATACTGATATATGGCAAACAATATGGAAACGGCAATCAGTCCGACCTTATAATCAATGGCCAGCATCACCAGAAGACAGGCCAGAAAACCCAAAAGGCTGAGACGCAGGTCAAACCATTTGAACTTCGGACGAAAAGAGGGGCTGGCGGCCCGGGCTTCGTAAAATGTCGCGTAATTGAGCAGACCATAGGAAATGAGAAAAAACATGGAGACGACACGAGCGATG
>JAOUGB010000087.1 GCA_029857875.1 Desulfobacteraceae bacterium
TTGTCGATGGCGCTTTCAAGAAGATCGCAGGAGGCCTCGTCAATCCGACAGTGTTGTTTAATATGCCGGTTGATCATGCGCATTATTGATGCCATTACGAAATCGAATTCGATAACCATTTATAATTTCATTATTCGGTCTATGATGGGCTTAAACGGCTTGGGGCTGTGGTTGATAAACTCATTGTATTCGGTCAAAAAGATGAGCAGCCGGTCCATATTAATGGTTTGACCTTCTATGAAAAGGTTAAACCGATTCGCAGATAGATGTTGCATATCTTTTCGCACAAGTGCAGAAGCGGCAACTCGTTGCAGATCTTCTTTCTCTTTCTTACTTAATTTTCCCATATTTATTCTTCAGTTCTTCAAACAGGTCGTTAAACTCAAACAAGGCAAAATATTCTTCTATTATGGACCAGTCGATTGATCCGCCGTAGGTTTCCATAAGGGATTCGATATCTGCCATATCAATAGGTTTTCTCGAAGGATCGTTTGCTATGGCTTGAACTTTTAATCCGATTAAGTCTTCAACTTTGAGGACCTTAATGGTCATACTTTCATTAAATATTTTTCTGCCCTCAGCCCTCTGGAGCATGCCTATAGATATCTCGCGAAACGCATGGAGAATGTCTATTTCTCCGAAGATTTGAAGGGGCGCAACAAACTGCGAAACGTTTTCGGTCTGGTACCGACATTCGTAACCCATGCCCGTTAAAATTCTATGCACTATTTGCATGTCGTTCTTGTGGATGAGAAAATCCATATCAACGGTTGAGCGCGCGATTCCCCATGCTCCCATGGCAAATCCTCCTATGAGTGCATAGCGAACACCCTCGACTTCAAAGGTTGACAATAGATTTTCGGTAACGGTTTTAAAGTCCATACTGACAGCTTTTAGTATAGGAAATATGTAAAAATATAAACAGCTTTTTTATACCCTCATATAGACATTTCATATCAGACGTTTTCCGCGATCCAAACTCCGATATTGAACCGCTTCGGCAATGTGGTCTACGCTGATGTCGGATGCATCGCCGAGATCGGCAATGGTGCGGGCGATTTTAAGGATGCGGTTGTAAGCCCTTGCCGACAAACCCAGTTTGTCGATGGCGCTTTCAAGAAGATCGCAGGAGGCCTCGTCAATCCGACAGTGTTGTTTAATATGCCGGTTGATCATCTGCGCATTGCAGTAAATTTTTGTTCTTTTAAACCGTTCGAACTGGCGCGCTCTGGCGGCTTTAACACGTGCTCCGATAACCTCCGACGATTCTGCATTGGATTCTCCGATAAGGTCCCTATAGGGAACTGCCGGAACTTCCACGTGAATATCTATCCGGTCCATCAACGGCCCGGAGATTTTTGATCGGTATCGGTGAATTTGGGGATAAGTACATCTACACTCATGCTTGGGGTCGGAAAAGTACCCGCAAGGACACGGGTTCATTGCTGCGATAAGCATAAAACTTGATGGGTAAGTCAGGGTCAGCGCAGCTCGTGAAATGGTGACCTGAAGATCCTCCAAAGGCTGCCGGAGAACTTCTAACACATGTTTCTTAAATTCTGAAAGTTCATCCAAAAACAGAACACCATTATGCGCCAGGCTGACCTCTCCGGGTCTTGGAATATGACCGCCGCCAATTAACCCTGCATCCGATATGGTGTGATGGGGCGATCGAAATGGCCGCTTTGTTATCAGAGCCTCGTCTTTTGGAAGCATTCCGATGACGCTGAATATTTTTGTCGTTTCAATGGCTTCTTCAAATGTTATCGGAGGAAGTATCGTTGGAACACGTTTTGCCAGCATCGTTTTTCCAGAACCCGGGGGACCGATCATGATGAGGTTGTGTCCCCCCGCAGCCGCGACCTCCAGGGATCGTTTGACGTGTTCCTGTCCTTTGACTTCTGAAAAATCGACTTCAAACGTGTTTCCATAATTGAATATATGAGAAATATCGGTTCTCTCAGGTTTTATTTTAGTAAATCCCCGGAAAAAACCCACAAGCTGAGGCAATGTTTTTACCGGCAAAACCGTTATTTCCGCCACAACCGATGCTTCTCGACCATTGTCATAGGGCACGATGATGCCTTCATATCCCGCATTTTTTGCAGCCAGGGCCATGGGAAGAGAACCCTTCACCGGTTTAATGCGACCGTCCAGAGACAGCTCGCCCAAGACAAGGTATTTGGATATGATGTTCTGGGAAATGATTTGGGTTGCCGTAAGTATCCCTAAGGCGATGGGAAGATCAAAACCTGTCCCTTCCTTTTTGATGTGAGCGGGTGCAAGGTTAACGGTAATTCTGTCGTCCGGAAACGTATAGCCTGAATTGCTGATGGCAGACTTGACCCGCTCTTTGCTCTCTTTTACTGAAGCCTCCGGGAGTCCGACGGTAGTAAAAGTGGGGAGCCCCGATGTTATGTCAACTTCCACTTCGACCAAAAATGCATCAATTCCAATAACAGCGCTGCTTAAAACCTTTGCGAGCACGCACCCTCCTTTCGGGTATTATAAAAAGTTCGCAGGACGAGCAAAAAAAGGATCTTCATGAACCCATTGAGATCTATAATTAACACTTGTTAAACAGGAATAATAAAAATTTAGGATGTGATTCAAAGTTAAGATTGATTTTTTTTATTTCGTATTTATGTTACAGAGGTTAACAAAAACTTTGTTTTTGTTCAATTAAATCTTTTTTCTGAATTATTTATAAAACTGCGTTATGATATTATAAAGAATATTGTGTTCAGTTGACTAAATATGTTATGAATACTCAAGGGATTCATTTGGCAGAGAAATGAACCGTTTTTGGACTCAGAAAAACACTATTAAAAAACAGCATCGCTGTATAAAGTTTGGTTTACATGCATTATTTTCAAAGAACCGTCACAAAACCGGTGAATTGCTCGGGTGTTGGGGTTCATTCGGGTAAAAAGGTCAATTTAACCATTAAGCCTGCGCCGCCGAATCATGGTATCAAGTTCATCAGAACAGACCTTTTGGACTGTCCTGTCATATCTGCCCATTTTAATATGGTTGTGGATACAAGCCTGGCAACTGTTATCGGCTTTGAGGGCTTTATCGTTTCAACTATAGAGCATCTTATGGCAAGCTTTGCCGGTCTTTCAATTGACAATGCACTGGTGGAAATCGACAGTTATGAGATGCCGATAATGGATGGAAGCGCAGGCCCATTTACTTCCCTGATTAAGGCATCGGGAATAAAGGAACTGGACACTCCTCGATATTTTTTTGTCATTAAAGAACCGATCGAGCTTAAAAAAGATGGAAAAATGGTCGGTGTATATCCATGCTCAACGTATAAAATAACCTGTACCATTGAATATGATCATCCGATGATCAACAAGCAGTCTTATTCTGTGGATGTGTCGGACCACGTTTGGGAAAGCGAAATCTCTAAAGCAAGAACCTTTGGTTTCTTACATGAATATGAATATCTAAAAAAATATGGTCTGGCCCGTGGCGTTACCCTTGAAAATGTGATTGCCATTGATGACAAGGATGTTATCAATGAGGGCGGTTTGCGGTATCAGGATGAGTTTGTGAGGCATAAAATTCTCGATTGCATCGGTGATTTTTCACTTCTGGGTATGCCTATTCTGGGCCATGTTGTCGCTGAGAAATCCGGCCATGCCTTCAACCATTCTTTTCTAAAAAAAATCTTTGCTGAAAAAGAATCATGGGAAACCGGTACGATCAATGATATAAAGGGTTCATGATAAGATTCCCTTTAGAAATTGGACCTCCTATTTTGAATATCGTCGGGAATGTCTTTTTATGAGCCGAATTATTGTAGAAAAAATAACCCATCCGCTCATAACAACTAGAAGAACAGCTATCCAAACATATCCATGATATTGCGCATTTTCCCGTGCTACCGAGATCCCGACAACGCCGAAGAAAAAAACAATAATCATGAATACGATAACACCTATGCACACCGCTTCGGAATCATACCAGGAAATGATTGTTTTTCTAAATAGAGGATTTTGATCGATACGCATTATCGTATCCAGGGCTTAAAAAAAGATTCCCCCTTACGAGCACTTTGTAAAGCCGCAAAAATGGCAGATCATACATCCCTCTTCAAAACTTATCGTATGACCGCATTCTGGACAGACTTCTCCAAGTAGGCTGTTTCCGTATCTTTTTTTCGTGTAAGAACCGTCTTTCAAATACCGCTTTTCAAGGACCCTGCCGATGGCATCTGGTATAGACAAAACCAGGCCGCCTTCCTGGAAAACCGGATGTTCTCCACCGATACCTTTGAGTTGTTCGATAATTTTTTCTACTTTTACGCCGGATCTTAAAGCAAGCGAAACAAGACGGCCGATGGCTTCGGTTTTGGCAGTGGTCGACCTTCCAGATTTTCCGATGGTTGCAAATACTTCAAAAGGCTGACCCTCATATTCCGTTACCGTAACATAAAGCTGGCCCATACCGGTTTTCATTCTGGAGGTAAATCCCTCCAGCGTTTCCGGCCGTTCTTTAACTCTAGCAGCCAAAGTGTGAAGAGGCTTGTCTTTTCCTGAATAAGACAGAACCTGATTTTCCTTGCTCCCGTCCCGGTATATGGTAACGCCCTTACAACCCAGCTCATGAGCCAGATTATAAATTTTTAGCACATCGTCCACTGTGGCATCACGGGCCAGGTTGACCGTCTTTGAAACAGCGTTATCCGTGTACTTTTGAAACGCAGCCTGCATACGGATATGCCACTCAGGAGATACATCATGGGCTGTGACAAAAATTTCCCGAACATCTTCGGGTATTTGTTCAAGATGCTGAATGCCGCCTTCAACAGCAATGGTATCCATCAATTCCGTGCTATAAAAACCCCTTTCTTTTGCGATATTTTCAAAGTATGGATTCACCTCCAGCAGTTTATCGTTATCCATAACATTTCTAACAAAACTCAAGGCAAACAAAGGCTCAACACCACTGGAACAGTCCGCAATGATGCTTAAAGTGCCTGTTGGTGCAATGGTTGTGGTGGCGGCATTTCGATATGTGCAACCTTTTTTGTTTTTAAAAATGCTTTTATCAAAATTTGGAAAAACACCCCTTTCCTCGCCCAGTTGTTTTGAGGCGGCATGAGACTCTTTTTGGATAAAACCCATCACTTCTTCTGCGATCTCAAGAGCCCTTTCTGAATTGTAGGGAATTTTCAGCTGATAAAGCAAATCGGCAAACCCCATAACGCCAAGGCCAATTTTGCGATTACCCTGAACCATTGTTTCAATTTCCGGAAGGGGATATTTAGACATATCGATGGTATTGTCCAAAAATCGAACACTCTGCCAAACAATATCCTTTAATGTCTTGAAGTCGATGGCCGGGACTTTGGCATCGTGGGTGACAAACTTGGCCAGATTGATGGATCCAAGATTACAGGATTCCATGGGAAGTAACGGCTGTTCCCCACAAGGATTTGTACTTTCGATCTCCCCCAGCGCAGGGGTCGGATTGTCTCTGTTCAACCGGTCTAAAAAAATGATACCTGGGTCCCCGTTTTCCCATGCCTGTTTCACGAAGGCTTGATAGACCTCGGCGGAATTCAACTCTTTTTCCTTTTCTTGGCTGCGAGGGTCGATAAGATCATAGTTTCTCTTTGCTTTGACAGCGTCCATGAATGCATCCGTAACGCCGACGGAAATGTTAAAATTGTTGAGTTCGTTATTGTTCTTTTTGCAGTGAATAAACTCCATAATATCAGGGTGGTCGACTCTCAAAATCGCCATATTGGCTCCCCTGCGGGTACCTCCCTGTTTAACCTGCTCTGTTGCAGTGTTAAAGATTTTCATAAATGAAACCGGTCCGGAGGCAATACCGCCGGTTGTTCCGACCCTGCTGTCTTTTGGACGCAGTCTGGAAAACGAAAAACCGGTACCTCCGCCGGATTTGTGGATAATTGCGGCATTTCTCAAGGCATCAAAAATACCCTCCATGCTGTCCTCTACAGGAAGCACAAAGCAGGCTGCCAATTGGCCCAGTCTCCGTCCTGCATTCATTAGCGTGGGTGAATTGGGCAAAAATTTTAATTCTGTCATCATATTATAAAAAATGTTTTCCATATTTTTTTCATCCGCGTCACTGCCATATTTCTTCTCCGCTTTAGCAATGTGCTTTGCCACCCTTCTAAACATTTTTTCCGGAGTCTCGATAATTTTTCCTTGGCTGTCTTTCTTTAGATACCTTCTATTCAAAACATTTATTGCATTGTTCGAAAGATTCAGTCCATTTTTTATAAATATGGATTTATCCAGGCGAATGGGCGAAGTTTGAGTTAAGCCGTATTCCATCAACTTCGTCTGGATCATTTTATCGATAATCGGCAGGGTAATGGTATGATTTTCCATGTCGGCGATCTCTTTTCTCAAAAATCGGCTGATGCTCATGGCCTGATCGGATTCAATCTGGTTGTCTTTGGCAAGAATATCCGAAAATAATTGATCATCCCATTTGTAAGCGGTCAGATCGAAATTCCCCTCATCCGTAATTAGAATTTTACCCTTTGAGCCCATCGCCATTCTCCTGTATAGTAATGATCATCGGTTTTTTAAATCTATCTTTATAAATAACACGAGTGATAAAATATAACAAGTTTCGATCCGACCATTAAAAATCTATTCACTAAGGATACGTTAAATTTTATTTTTCAAGAAGTGGAACCTCATTCTGTTTGAATGAGGTTGCTATGGATCATGCCATTTATAGAGAAGATTCTGTATAGAAAAACAAAAACAAACCTGTTAAAGCGCATAAAATTCTATGAACAGGTCTGTTAAAAACTTCCAGAATTACATTTTGCACACTATATATAGTATGTCAAGAGAAAAATAACCCAATATCTGCACATTATTCATCCAAAGCGGTCTAAGGTGCTAATAGCTTTAAAAAGATTGATTTGAAAATTATTACAGGTAAAATAAATATGCCGATTAAAATCATTTTATGGACGCTGTTATTCTACTTGGTTTATTGTGGTTTTCTTTTTCTAATGCAGCGACAGATCCTTTTTCCCCGTTATCTTATCGACATCCCATCTAAAAGTGAAGATCTCCCTTTTATGGAAAAAATATGGATCAAAACAAGTTTCGGCAAAACCGAAGCCTGGTTTCTACCTCCGGGTCCGCTGAAGAAAACAGAACCATCACCGGCGGTCATTTTTGCACATGGAAACGGAGAACTCATTGATTTCTGGCCGGATGAACTCAAAAGGTTTAATCATTTTGGAATCGGGGTGATGCTTTTGGAATATCCGGGCTACGGGCGTTCTGAGGGAAGGCCTTCTCAAAAAAGTATCACAGAAACATTTAATAATGCTTACAATATTCTTATTGAACGTAAAGATGTGGACCCGGCCAAGATTATTTTGTTCGGACGTTCCATAGGTGGTGGTGCGGTGTGCACACTTGCCGCCGAGCGACCCTCTGCAGCACTCATCCTCATGTCGACGTTTACCAGCGCACGCTCATTTACAAAAAAATATTTTGTTCCCGGCTTTCTTGTCCGGGATCCGTTTAATAATCTTGTTGTTGTCCGAAACTATCCGAAACCGGTTCTTGTGTTCCACGGCAAGTTTGATGAGGTCATTCCCTATTCCCACGGCATGGCGCTTTACAAATCGGCACCCCATTCCAAAATGATCACCTATGAAAGCGGGCACAACGATTGTCCGCCGGATTGGGAGACGTTCTGGAGAGATCTTGAGGCATTTCTGCATGCATCCGGGATCATTAATAAAATTGGATCATCTCCCGATTAGTTGTAGTTAATTAGGGTAAAATAAGTGGGGCATTTCCAATTGAGTAGATGTTGTCCCAAAGGGTACAAGGGGTCAAGGCTTGCCTGCCTCGGGCATGGATTCAAGGGTTCAAGTGAAATGCTAAAGAATTACAAAGAAAGGATATGGAAAAAAACATCGCAGAAATCGAAAGAAGATTAAAGGCGCTGATAAAGTCTTTAGAAATCAAACCCTTGAATCCTT
>JAOUGB010000088.1 GCA_029857875.1 Desulfobacteraceae bacterium
CCATTGCCGTTGAGAGGACGGCAATGGAAAAACACTAAGCAGCTTGCGCTGCGGAAAAGACAAAAGCCATCAATATTGGAACTGGCCTGGAATTCTCACTGATTGGAGCTTTGCAGGAACAAGGCATTTCAGCGTGAAGACGTAGCACTTTACTTAGAGGGCTGAATAACCCAGTTCCTGTAATGCTCCGGCCAGCCTTTGGTGAAGAACATCAAAAACGCATTTTTCTTTCTTTTAAGTATCCTACTTTTGAGGTTCTTCATGAGAAATCCAGGCTATCCTTCGTACAGCACAGCCAGTATCGTCGCTTTCCCTTTTTTCGAAGCGACCAGATGCGGCGTTGTGGACAGATAGTAGGCGCTGTCTCCGGGTTCGAGGTCGTATGTATCTTCTCCGATATTCAGCACAATGGTACCGTCCAACACATAGATAAATTCTTCGCCGTCATGTACGGAAACTTCTTTGTCAGGGTTTTCTTCAAGCTGAACGATCAGTGCTTCCATGTGGCGCCCCTTTACTTCCGGGGCCAGGCTTTTATAGATATAAACCTGTTTTTGGCCTTTCTGAGAAGTGGACCGGGAGACGATTTTTTGTTCGTTCTTTCGGGTAATGGAATAGATTTTGTCTCCTGTTCCTGAAATTAGACGGCTGAAAGCACTGTCAAGGGCCTTTGAAAGCTTGATTACCGTTCCGAGTTGAGGCTGTGCTTTATTGGTTTCGATGTTTGACAGAAATTCTACGTCAAATCCCGTCAAGTTTGAAAGCTCTTCTATGGAAAGCCCTTTCTGTTCTCTAAGCATTCTGATCCGTTTGCCGATTTCTTCGACACCTTCTCGAGATGATTCAGAAATATCGCCGGTTAGATCCTCAAAAAAATCTACATTGATATGTGGGGTCTTTTTTTTTGTTTCCATTTTTAAATTCCTAATATTTAATTTTGAGACCTTTGAAAAATGTTTAATTTTGTTCAAGACCAAGGCAGGCGAAAATTTTAACCACGGACATACATATTAAGTATTTCGAGGATTAAAATTTGAGCCTAACGCTGGGATTGGACAAAAGGGGGCGTTTTTCAAAGGTCTCATTTTTATATTCGTCCAGTCAGCCCCTTGGGTATTCTTCCGGTATGCACACATTCCGAGCGGAGTCGCCGGCCGATAATCTTTTCCATCATACGCCCGATGTTCAGCACCCGGTCCACATCAACACCGGTATCAATACCCATTTCATCCATCATAACCACCATGTCTTCGGTGGAGACAAGCCCCACAATACCCGGATCCTGGTAATAATATTTTCCGGTGCCGGGAACCGGAACGCCGTCCATAAAGTTGGCAGGCTGGCCGCCGGTTCCACCAATGGTCGATTCGAAATGTGTGATTCCGGCTTGAAGCGCAGCCAGCACATTGGCAAGACCCCAGCCCCGGGTCACATGAAAGTGGGCCACATGTTTTGACGGGTCCGGGATGGCATCAAGAATCATGGAATAATACTCATACACTTTGTTCGGCGGCGCAGATCCGTCATGATCGGCATGTTCGATGTCATCCGCCCCGATGTCCAGCCATCGCTGCGTGAATTCAACGGCTTTTTTCAACTCCGTCGGACCTTCAATGGGACATCCCCATATGGTGCTTACCGTTCCGCAGACTTTCATCCCCGCATCATGAGCTTTTGGGATATATGTTTCGCACATCTTCCAGTATTCATCCAAAGAGAGCCCGGAGTTGGTTCTGTGGTGGGATTCACTGGTGGAGACCATAAACAGAATTCTGTCGGGTCCATAGCCTTCTTTGCGGGCCTGGATGGTCCGTTCCACCGCCCTTTCCCGGATGGTTATGGCGGTAATTTCCACCTCTTTTATTAGATGGCTCACTTTCTTGCTGGCACAAAGGCGCTTTGAAAGCTCATCGGCATCTTTAAACTGAGGCATCACCTTTGGGTTGCCAAAATTAGTGACCTCAATGCGTTTGAATCCTGCGAGAATAAGCTCTTCAGCCAACCACAGTTTTGCATCGGTTGGAATAAATTTTTCTTCATGCTGGAAACCGTCTCTTACGGTTATATCTCCTAAAACAACTTTTTTCGGATATTGTAGTAGTGCCATCTTTTCTCCTTGTCAAAACCGAAAGTTTCCAAAAGAAGGCTCACCGATGGGTTTCAACAGACTGACTTCAAATGCCATGGCAAGCCAGTTTCGAATTTCAGAAAATTTTAAAACCCTGTCATTCAACAGGCGAGCGCCGCAGTAAAACGGATGTGCTTCTTCGTCATATTTTTTGATCATCTTCTGGTTGAAATCTTCTTTTTCCGATTCGGTCATCGGATTATTCTGTTTGGCCCGTTTTCGCTCTTCAATGGAAAGCAGGACCCCTGCAGCACTTTTTCCGCTCATGACGGACGTCCTTGCCCGCATGGTGGAAAATAGAAAATGGGGTCTGTAAGCCCTTCCGCACATTCCGTAATTGGCTGCCCCGTTGTCCGGTCCGATGACAAGCTGAATGCGAGGTACCTGGGCACATGAAACCGCCCTTACCATGTCTGCGCCGTATTTTCCGATCCCCATATGTTCTGATTCCGATCCCACCATATATCCCGGTGAGCTCTGGACAAAAAGCAGGGGAATTTTCTCCTGACAGCAGCGGACAATCCATTCCGTGGCTTTGCATGCTGCTTCAAAAAATATGATACCCACACCGCTGGACGCCACGACACCCACAGTGATGCCTTTAAGGCGCATCTTGCCGGTCACGATATTATTTCCCCGGCCCGGGGCGTAGTCCTTTTTATACTCGGAAAAGAGACTGTCATCAGCAATAGCCTCAAGAAATGAATGAACATTGATTCCCTGATAAGCAGAAGCCGGCAGGATCTCATAAATGGCATCTTCGGGCACTTGCGGAGGTGTTTCGGCATAACGATGGAAATGAAGTTTCTGGAAAGGTTCCAGCATGAGAATCTCCCGAACTCGGGCAATGGCGTCATCCTGATTGGTGCAAAAATAATCTGCCCCGCCTGAAATCTGAGTATGTACTTTTGCTCCGCCCAGATCTTCAGCGGAGATAATTTCGCCGGTTGCCATTTTTACCAGCGGAGGGCCGCCCAAAAAAGAGTAAGCCAGTTTGTCAATCATCACCGACTGACAGGCCATAAAAACAATGTAAGCGCCTCCTGCTGTATTGCCGCCGGTGCTCATGGTAATCTGCTTAAGCCCCATTGCCGACATTCGTGCCATATTATAAAACATGGATCCAAAATGCTGATCATCAGGGAAAACTTCGGCCTGCATGGGGAGGAAAGCGCCGCCTGAATCTGCAATATAAACACAGTTCAGTCCGCAGTGCTCGGCGATGGCCTGGGCCCTCATGTGTTTTTTTAATGTAATCGGGAAATAGGTGCCGGCTTTCACACGGCTGTCATTGGCAAAAATCATGGTCCAGTTGCCGTGAATTTTTCCCAATCCCGTTACAAGACCGCCACAGGGAACATCCATAACCCCGGGGTAATCCATTCCAAACCCTGCGATACCACCGAGTTCATAAAATTCGGTTTCCGGATCGATGAGTTTACTGATAAGTTCCCGGACCGGCTGTTTTCCTTGCTTTATCAGCATTTCCACAGCTTTTTCTCCACCGGGCCACATGGCCTGATAAACCCGTTCATCCAGTTTTTTTTCTTCGTTTTCCCAGAATGATCGATTTTCAATGGTCATAGGGTTTCCTCTATTTAGTTTCCATCCAGAAATGACCCTTTTCCGCAATCTCTGCGCCTGCCCTGTGAAATGCAGAGCCTATTTCTCTGGGGTCAATCTGCGGAATTACTTGTGCGGTGTACAACTTGTACACCTCCGCGTAATTCCTTGATTTTCTTGACCTTGCGAAAAATTGTTAATTTCTGCATTGGAAACCTAATTGGTGCCCAATATGGATTTATGGATGGGCACTATTTGCCTTTATATACCGGTTTTCGCTTTTCTTGAAAAGCAGCCAGGCCTTCCAGACGATCCTCAGTTGGGATGGTGATCCAGTAAGCATTGGATTCAATGCCCAGACCCGTGTGAAGATCGGTTTCAAGGCCGTAATTGATGGCATACTTGGCTTGTTCAATGGCAATGGGACCGGCTTCACAGATCATGGCGGCCATTTTAAGACATTCATCAAGAAGCGATTCCTGCTCGCAAATTTGATTGACAAGTCCAATCTGCAAGGCTTCCCTGGCATCTACACGACGTCCGGTAAAGATGAGTTCCTTTGCTTTTCCCCGTCCGATCAACCTCGGAAGTCTCTGGGTGCCGCCTGCCCCGGGAATGATGGCAAGACGGGTTTCTGTAAGGCCCATTAAAGCATTCATGGATGCGATTCGAATATCACAGGCAAGGGCAAGCTCGGTTCCACCACCCAGAGCGACACCGTTTATGGCGGCAATCACCGGCTTGTTCAGGTGTTCAATGGAAGTAAAAAGATTTCTGATGGTAAAAATGAACGTTTTTACCTGAGATTCACTATAGGTAGTTCTTTCTTTTAAATCCGCCCCGGCACAAAAGGCTTTTTGTCCGGATCCGGTAATGATGACCACACGAATATTATTATTGAATTTAAGGGCTTCAATCTGTTCTTTAAGGGCTTGAAGCAATGCAAAATTAAAAGAATTCATTACCTCGGCACGGTTTAGCGTGAGAATCGTAATGCCATCACGTTCTTCCACCAAGAGAACCTTGTCTTCCATCGGTTTTATCCTTTACCAATTTTCATTTGCTTATTTGTCGTTCGTCAGAATTTCAAGTTTAAAGTTTCTAATCGCTAATCAATCCCTCAATTTTCAATCATCAATCAACAATCGTCAATCAACAATTCTAACATCCGATATACCGAGAAATAACGATTCTCTGAACCTCGGAAGTCCCTTCTCCGATGTCGAGAAGTTTCTGGTCCCGGTAAAATCTTTCCACGTTGTATTCCTTCATCAAACCATATCCGCCATGGATTTGGACAGCATGGTTCGCTACTCGACCCATAAGTTCAGAACAGTAAAGTTTGGCCATGGCTGCTTCCTTTTCAAAAGGCCTTTGGTGATCTTTCAGCCAGCAGGCCTTATATAAAAGATTGCGAGCGCATTCAATTTCAAGGGCGCAGTCTGCCAGTTTAAAGGCCACGGCCTGAAATTTACAAATGGGTTGTCCGAACTGAACCCTGTTTTTGGCATATTTGAGTGCGGCTTCGTAAGCCCCTTGTGAACCCCCGAGGCCCATAGCAGCAATGGAAAGCCTGCCGCCGTCAAGGGTTGCGAGCATTTGGTGAAAACCGTCTCCCGGCAACCCTAAAATATTATTTTCAGGAATTCTGACATCATCAAAATAAAGCTCAGCGGTGTCTGAAGCCCGCCACATCATCTTTTTATGCATGGGCACGGCTTTAAAGCCCGGCGTTCCGTGTTCAACCAAAAAGCACGTATATTCCGGTTTTCCGCTGGGTCGGGTACCGGTGACCGCCTGAACCGTCACACCCAGGCTTAACTCGCAAGCTGCATTGGTAATGAAAATTTTAGATCCGTTGAGAACCCATTTGTTACCATCCTTTACGGCAGTGGTTTTGCTGCCGCCGGCATCGGAACCGGCAGTAGGTTCCGTGAGGCCAAAGCCCCACAATCCCTCACCGGAGCAGAGTTTTGGGAGATACCTTTTCTTTTGTTCCTTTGTACCAAAATAGTATATGGGGCCGATTCCCAGCGAGTTCCCGGCGGCAACGGTGGCTGCCTGAGATCCATCCACTCTTGCAATCTCTTCGACGGCAATGATGTAGGACAGATAGTCCATGTCCTGGCCGTCATATTCCTCTGAGACGAACATACCGAAAAGACCGATTTCACCCATTTTCCGTGTGAGTTCAGCAGAAAACTCTTCTTTTTCATCGAGTTCCGAAGCCACCGGTGCAATTTCACTCTGTGCAAATTTTCGAACTTCTTTGCGGATCATTTCCTGTTCTTTGGTTAGATCGAAATCCAATGCCAGTCTCCTTGAGATCTCTTTTTATATCCTGTTTTCGAAACAGTTTCACATGACAAACCCGTTAAAGGTCGTCTGAAGGAGGCATTAACAACCCTTCCATACGGGTTCCCGTTTTTCCATAAAAGCGTTGATTCCTTCTATGGCGTCCTCTGTACCGCAAAGGGAAGCAAACAGTTCATCCATATAGTCAACGGCCTGGTGATACGGAATTTCCGACATAGCGTAGACGCCGGTTTTTCCAATCTGTATCGCCAGGGGGCTTTTTTTAGCGATTTTTGTGGCAAGCTTCATGGTTTCGGCTTCAAGATCGTCCGGAGGTACCACTTTGTTTATCAAACCGAGTTGTTGGGCTTCAGGAGCTGAAATAATATCTCCGGTAAGGATCATTTCAAGTGCTTTCTTTCGACCGACATGACGCGCCAGGGGTACGGCCGGGCCTAAACAGATTAATCCCACGTTAATGGCAGTGGTTCCGAACCTGGCGTTTTCGGCGGCCACCGCCAGATCGCAGGCAAACACAAGACCGGCGCCATTGGCCACTGCGGCGCCTTTGACCGAGGCGATCACCGGCTTTTTCATCCGGGGCAGGGTGTGGTAGAACTCATCCATCAAATTCAGAAATTCCCGGAGTTCCCTGGGACTTTTTCCCTGGAATTCCGGGAGAGAGATGCCGGTCGAAAAATGTTTGCCTGCTGCACGGATCACCACGACACGGACGTCGTTATCCTGATCCATATCCAGAAGAGTATCATTCAATGCTCTGGCAAAGGGAACGTTAAAGGTATTCATCTCTTCCGGTCGGTTCAGCGTAATTACGCCGATCATGTCTTGCTTTTCGGTCAATACGAGGTTTTTCCCCATGATGTACCCTCCTTTTGTTAAAGCCTTATATTAGTATTTATACCTAAACTGAGCGTTTCAAATAGTGGCAGGGATATAAATAAGTTAATTTAAGGTAAAATATTTCATTAATCAAGGATCATTCATTCTACCGATCAATGAGGGTCTTATAATAAAAATTTTCCGTAATAGTTTAGTCCTTTGAAACAAATCGATTTCAAAGGAGCGGTAATGTTTTCAAAAGGCTAAAATGTTACAATTTTCCAAATATTCAGCTCAATTATTATGATTATGAACGAGCGCTCGGTCACAAGGATAAATTTATGTGTATCTTTCATAAGCAAATTTGTCAATAGCTTTCTTACTCCTTGATTTATAAGCTATATTTACTACTATGAGTTTCTTTATTCAGAGGAAAAATCTTGACAGTGAAGATAGGAGCATGATATCGATTATGAACGAGCGCTCGGTCATATTTATCCAGCGGTAAATATCTGAGGGGTCGGGGAGTTTAGTTTGAAAAAAAGCATTATCCATGGAGCGATTTTGACAAAGAAAAACACTCCGACCTTTCAAACGCCTATCGAATAAAGTTTTGGAGTTGTTATGGAACAAAGGCATGCAACAAAGGAAATTCCTACTCAAATAAAAAATCCCGAACTTGTGGAACAGCGTCATCGCCAGATCGTTGATGCTGCAGTTCAGCTGTTCATCAATCATGGGTTTCACAAGACCACAACACGGCAGATCGCCCGTTCCGCAGGTATTTCCATTGGCTCATTGTATGAATATATCGCTTCTAAAGAGGATATTTTGTATCTGGTTTGTGATGCCATCCATGCCGAGGTCGAATCGGGGGTTTCGGAAGCGATGGCAAGAGCTTCAGGCGGCCGCAGTTCACTGGCTGAAGTGATTCGTGAATATTTTTTAGTCTGCAACCGCATGAGCGACCATATCCTTCTGATTTATCAGGAAACTCGATCTCTTCCACCCCAATGGCGTAAAAAGGTACTCGAGAATGAAGTGCGCATTACCGGCATTTTCATGGAAGTGCTCGAACGTTTGATTTCATCCGGTGAATTATCACATTTAAGTGAGCGCTCCATGGAACTTGTTGCACACAACATTAAATGTGATA
>JAOUGB010000089.1 GCA_029857875.1 Desulfobacteraceae bacterium
CCGCATTTCTCGCATTTGAAAACGCACTGCATACATTGAAATACTTTCTGGACAGCCAGAATTTTTCTCTTTTTAATTATTTCAGCTTTTTTTTCTTTTGTGTGCTTAAGTTTTTTATCAAGCTGGATGATATTCGCCACGATTTAAAACTCCCTTCATATCCCATTCTTTGCCCTTCCTCTATAAGAAAGTGGTGCAGAATTATATTGATAATAACATCTGTATATATGCGTGTCAATTCAATACGGATTATGGACAGGCACTATTTAGGAATTCATTTTATCGTCCTTGTAATATGAGGCTGGCCGTGTTAGAAAAGATGATAACTTGAGTTTTGAACCCTTAATTTAAAGTAACAGGCCGGAAAAATTTTTTAAAGAAAAGAAAGGAGTCAGACTCATGGCTAAAAAATTCCTGGCCAATGGCCTTCCGGTGTTGATCGGGAGTCTTCCTTTACGTGATCATGCTGAAGGTGTTGAACTGGTCTTCAAGTACACGCCCGAAATTCCGCTTTGGGTTCAGCTTCCCGCATATAGGGAAGAAGGAATGATCGCCCAATTTCAGCCGGGATTTCCGGGACTTACTTTGAAAACGGACAAATCTTTTGTCGACACCTCTGATCCATCTTTTGATAATGACATCCTTAAATTTTACGAAGATTATATGGCTGTAAACGAGGGAGAATCGGGCATAGAAGATTCTATATTTGCCATAAAAGCTGATACTGCTCGTGGCTTTTTTTCATTTATGGAGCATCTCCGCTCCCTTTCAGATCGTCCGCTTGCAATTAAAGGACAAATAACCGGGCCCATAACCTTTGGGATGGGTTTAACGGACCAGAATGGAAAAGCAATCTTCTATGACGAACAGTTAAGGGATGCCGCGGTAAAGCTTTTGGCTCAAAAAGCCAGATGGCAGGTGAAAAAACTCTTAAGCTTCGGATCTCCGATCATTATTTTTTTTGACGAACCGGCCCTTGCCGGCTTTGGGTCTTCTGCAATGATCAGTGTATCCCGTGATGAAGTGGCAACCTGTTTTGAGGAAGTCGTTGGCGCAGTTCATGACGAGGGCGGCCTTGCCGGTATCCACGTATGTGCCAACGCCGACTGGTCTTTGATTTTGGAATCTGACGCAGACATCATCAGCTTCGATGCATATTCATTTTTCGACAAGTTGATGCTCTATCCGGATCATGTGAAGCAATTTATGGAATCCGGAGGAATATTGGCTTGGGGGATTGTACCGACTTTAAACAGCGATGATATTGAAAAAGAGACCGTGGAATCACTGGTTACAAGATGGGAAACGCAATCCACGGCAATAGAGGCACTTGGTTTTGACAAGACTGCAATACTGGCTCAGACCTTTATTACCCCTGCTTGTGGAACCGGTTCACTGCCCCTTGATCTTGCAAATAAAGTGCTTGCTTTAACAAGACAAGTCTCAGATACACTAAGAAAGAAATTTGGGTTCGAAACTTAAGTTAACGTCTCGGAATCCCTACAACTTAATGAAAATATAGCACATTTATTGAGGCTTGAACGCTTGCCTATAAAATGGAATACTGGAATAGTGGAATACTGGAAGGTTGGTTTTTAAAAGGATTTTATCCATTTTTAGTTTTATCTTCTTCACAAATTTTACCATTAATCCAACATTGCATTATCCCAAAACCCATTATTCCATTATTCCAGCATTCCATTATTCCAATTGGGGTGAAGCCCCTAACTTGTTACATATCTGATTTATAAAATTCTTCCGGTTCTGTCATGGAATCCGGCTTCTTGGTGTATTCGGTGGGAACAGTTCCTTCCTTGAAGCATTCAAAAATTGTTTTTTTAGATTCAGGGATGGGCAACAGTCCAGTTTCGGCATCGATTTTAGAAAAGACAACACCCTCAGGCACCTGGAAAACCCTGACAGGTTTGTCGGCCAGTAGTCTTTGCATGAAGCCTACCCAAATAGGGCTCGCCGCCCTGGATCCGGTCTCTCCTTTCCCAAGGGACCTCTCATCATCATAACCTACCCATGTCCCTGTGTTATAACGGGGCGTGTACCCCACAAACCAGGCATCATGAAGATTATTTGTCGTGCCGGTCTTGCCTGCCACCGGTCTTTTTAATGCCATCACTCTACGCCCGGTACCATGCTTGACAACTCCCTCAAGAAGACTGGTCATGATATATGCTGTATTCTGTTCGATAACCTTTTTTCTAACAGGGTTGCCTTCTTCTATGACATTCCCTTCCCTGTCTAAAATTTTTGTAATAAAGACGGGTTCCACAAGATAACCAAGGTTGTTAAAAACTGAATATGCACTGACAAGCTCAAGTAGAGATACCCCGGAAGATCCCAGTGCGATGGACAGATCTCTGCTCATATTTGATGTGATTCCAAGTTTCCGAGCATAATCTATAGCATAATTAATGCCGATATCTTGTAAAATCTTTATGGTCACTACATTACGTGATTTTGCAAGAGCATCCCGAAAAATCGTGGGACCATAAAATCTTTCTTTGTAGTTCCTGGGTTTCCAGGTAAAATCATGTTCCGTATCCTCGTAGACGATGGGTGAATCAATGATCATCGTTGCCGGCGTGTATCCTTTGTCAAGGGCTGCTGCGTAGATAATCGGCTTAAATGCGGAACCCGGCTGACGTCTTGACTGAATCGCCCGGTTGAACTGGCTCTCTCTGAAATCTTTGCCGCCCATCATCACCTTGACATTTCCGGTTTCCGACTCAATACATAGCAGGGCAGCTTGAACCCTTGGAACCTGTTCCAGAGATAGCCACCATCGATCTGTATCGAATATTTTATTTTTTACACGAACCTGTATGACGTCACCGACCTTTAACACCTCTCCGACGTGGTTAACACGGGTTTCATAATAGGCGATTTCGGGATCCGGTTTTCTTGCCCAACGCATATCGTCAATTCTGATAACGCCCAGTGTGCTTCCCATGCGAACGATAACCGTATTGTTCTTGTCATTAATCTCTATCACAACGCCGTTTACAATCTTCCCTTCTTCAAGGGGTTCCTTCTCCAACTCGAGCTGGAGCTCCTTTGAAAACGACTCAATCTCTTCCGGATTTAGATTTTTAATCGGTCCTCGGTACCCCTCACGTTTGTCAAGGGCATATAATCCCTTTCCAATTTCTTCCCGTGCCATTTTCTGCATCTCGATGTTGACAGCGGAATAAATTTTAAGACCTTCATTGTACAGCACGTCATCACCGTATTTATTTGCAATGTAACGTCTGATATGTTCTGTATAGACGGGAACCTCTTCGATATACAGGTTTCTCCTGGGCTTAATATCAAGCACTTTATTGATAGCTTCGGTAGCCTGAATATTAGTGATAAAACCTTCCTCAACCATTCGGTTTAAAACATAGATCTGACGCTGTTTTGCCCTTTCCGGATATTTAAAGGGAGAGTATCTGCTCGGCGCTTGGGGCAGACCGGCCAAAATAGCACATTCCGCCAGGTTCAACTCTTGAGCTGATTTTCCAAAATAATTCTCGGAAGCTGCTTCCACGCCATATGCGCCATGTCCCAAATAAATCTGATTCAAATACAAAAAAAGAATTTCATCTTTGGCAAATTTCTTATCAATGCGATATGCAAGGATCGCTTCTTTTATTTTACGAGTATAACTTTTTTCAGGTGTTAAAAGAAACGACTTTGTAACCTGCTGAGTAATTGTACTTCCGCCCTGGACGATGGCTCCGGCCTCGATATTTTTATAAAATGCTCTAAAGATACTCAAAACATCTATCCCTTGGTGTTTATAAAACCTCGAATCCTCTGCAGCAACAAAAGCTTTCTTAAGCATTTCAGGCATTTTGGTTAGCGGAAGCACAATTCTCCGTTCTTTAAAAAACTCAGCGATTTTTCGGTTGTCGTCTGAATATACCGTTGTGATGATTGGCGGGCGATAATCATTCAGGGAAGATATTTTGGGAAGATTATTGCTTAAGTATAAATAAACGCCCGCAATTCCTATTGCGCCGATGATAATAATACAAAGAGATATGAGTAAAAACCATCTAAAGATCTTTGGGAAATAGCCTCTTTGGTTTTTTCTGGCACGTTTTTCGAGTATTTTGGATGTGCTTTTAGTTTTTGGCATAATTTAACAAATTTAATTGATAAAAGATTCGTAAACCATTTTTTTCATTTGTGCATCAATAAGTATAATATCAAATATCATTTCTTTAAGCAAGATACACAAATATTACAAAAAAGAATTTGACATTATTATACAAAATAGATAATTTTTCAAGTTTTAAGCACTTAATTGTAAGAGACTTGATTTCTTGATAATCTTTTTTAAAAAAAGAGAACGCAATGGTTAAACTCAATTTTGATAAGATGGGTGGCTTGATACCGGCCATCGTTCAGGACCATAAAACCGGTGAGGTATTGATGCTGGCATTTATGAACAAAGATGCTTGGGAAACCACACTCACCTCCGGCAAAGCAACCTATTATAGTCGAACCAGACAGACACTTTGGATAAAAGGAAAAACATCCGGCAACCTTCAAATTGTAAAGGAAATACGGATCGATTGTGACGACGATACTGTACTGCTGAAAGTCGAACAGGTCGGTGGTGCAGCCTGTCATACCGGACATAAAAGCTGTTTCCATAAAATGGTTGAAGGAGAATCCATTCGCATAATTGGAAAACCGGTCTTTAACCCCGAGGAGGTATATAACAGATGACAACGCCTTTGAAGCTGGGGATTCCCAAGGGAAGCCTCCAAAATGCGACCATAGACCTGTTCAGGCGATCAGGATGGAAGATTAACGTCAATGGAAGAAGTTATTTCCCGGAAATCAATGATGATACCATCGAATGTGCACTATGCAGAGCCCAGGAAATGTCCCGGCATGTTGAAAACGGGACACTTGATGCCGGTCTGACAGGTAAAGACTGGATTGCTGAAAACAATTCCGATGTACATGTCATTACAGACCTAATCTATTCAAAAGTGAGTGCAAGGCCAGCGCGTTGGGTATTGGCCGTAACCCACGACTCTTCTATTAAAACCATCGAGGATCTCGAAGGAAAAAAAATATCCACAGAACTTGTTGGATTTACAAAAAACTATTTTTCTGAAAGAAATATCAATGTAAACGTTGAATTTTCATGGGGTGCCACAGAAGCAAAAGTCGTTTCCGGTCTTGCCGATGCCATCGTAGAAGTTACGGAAACGGAAAGCACCATCAAAGCGCATGGTTTGAAAATTATCCACGAATTAATGGAGACTTATACCCAGCTCATCGCCAACCATGAGGCCTGGAAAAACCCACAAAAAAGAGAAAAACTAGAGCAGATCGCCCTGTTGCTGAAAGGTGCGCTCGTTGCGGAAAAACTGGTGGGCCTTAAAATGAATGTCCCGGAAAAATATCTTGAAAACATTGTGTCCCTTTTGCCGAGTCTCAATGCACCGACCGTTGCCCCGCTCTATAATTCAGACTGGTTTTCCGTGGAAACGGTGGTGGATACCAGCATTGTGAGAGATCTTATTCCAACGCTGTTAAAGCATGGCGCAGAAGGAATTATCGAATATCCTCTGAACAAGGTCGTGTAAGGTAGATACATGATCTCAAATCGAACCAAAGAAATGACGCCGTTTATCGTTATGGACGTTCTTGAGAAAGCACACGAAATGGAGCGTCAGGGTATTCACGTCGTCCATCTGGAAGTGGGCGAGCCTGATTTCGACACGCCTAAGTGTATCAAGGCGGCGGCCTGCAAGGCTCTGGAAAACGGGCATACCCATTATACACACAGTCTGGGTATGCTTGAACTTCGAGAGGCAATATGTGAACACTATTTGAAGACCTACCGAGTATCCGTGAATCCCGATCAAGTCGTCGTATCATCGGGCACCTCTCCAGCCATGTTCGTTATGTTTTCCGCGCTTCTTGAAAAAGGAGACCAGGTCATCATTTCAGATCCCCATTATGCCTGTTACCCGAATTTTATCAAATTCGTCCAGGGTGAACCGGTACTTGTTCCTGTTTTCGAGGAAGACGGCTTTCAATACAGGCCGGAAGCCATTGAACAAAAAATTACCCAAAAAACAAAGGGGATATTTATCAACTCACCATCCAACCCCACCGGAAATCTGCTGTCACGGGAACGTATGGCCGCCATTGCCGACCTGGCTTCAGAGCCGAATTCACCGTACATTATTTCAGATGAGATCTATCACGGACTGGTTTATGAGGGAAAAGAACATTCCATACTGGAATTTACTCAAAAGGCATTCGTTTTTAACGGCTTTTCGAAGCTTTATGCCATGACGGGTTTGAGACTTGGATACATGATCGCTCCTAAACATTTCATTCGACCCATCCAGAAGATTATGCAAAACTTTTTTATCTCAGCAAATGCCATGGTTCAGGTCGCCGGAATTGCGGCACTCACGGAAGCTGAAAAAGATATTTTAGAAATGAAGCGAATTTATAACGAGCGCCGACTATACATGATCCAACGGGTTAAAGCTATGGGGCTCGGAATTACCGTAGAGCCGACAGGGGCGTTTTATGTATTTGCCAATGCAAAACACATCTCAAACGATTCATATGCGCTCGCATTTGACATTCTTGAAAAGGCCCATGTGGGGGTATCACCCGGTATCGATTTTGGAAAAAATGGGGAAGGTTATCTTCGATTTTCATATGCAACCTCCATGGAAAACATTGCCGAAGGGATGGATAGACTGGAGAATTATCTAAAGATGAAGCAGGACTTATGATTAAAGGCTCAAGGCATATAAAGCTGAACTTTGGAGCTTTCCTCGAATTGGAATAATGGAATAATGGAATACTGGAATAATGGCTCCTTTTCAAAAAACCCAATATTCCAACATTCCATCATTCCAGATTTCCAAATACACTACGGTCCGCAAATCCATTAGGTATGATAACTCATGGCCATCTAAAAGATCGTTTTTGGACAAGAGTAAAATTCATCATGATCATAACATCGGCAGAATTCGTGAAGAGTGCCGTCAAGCCATCCCATTATCCTGATGCGGCTTTACCGGAAATCGCTTTTACCGGGCGTTCCAATGTAGGCAAATCATCGCTGATCAACACCCTCGTTAACCGCAAACATCTGGTTAAAACCAGCTCTACGCCTGGTCGTACCCAGCTGATAAATTTTTTTATTATAAACAAGACAATTTCGTTTGTGGATCTTCCGGGATTCGGATACGCCAAGGTTCCGGATTCCGTAAAAAAAACATGGGGCCCAATGATTGAAACCTACCTTAAGACAAGAAAGACGTTAAAAGGCGTGGTTTTCATCATGGATATCCGCCGCATTCCTAGGATGCAGGAACTCAATTTTATCGAATGGCTCCATTATTTCAATATTCCCGGCATTCTAATTTTGACAAAAAGTGACAAACTGTCTAAAATAAAACAAAAGAACCAACACTTGGCCATCGCCAAAGCCCTCAGTGTAAACGAAGAGGAACTGATCCTGTTTTCCGCCAAATCACGCATGGGAAAAGATGATGTATGGGATGCTATTGAACGGTTGATCGGTTATTAATTATAGTAAAGAATTCTGATCCAAAGGACCAGGCCTTCGTTTGCTCCTGAAAGGGGCTGTTTTACTTAAAGCCGCACAAGTTAAAAGTGTCTAAAGTGATCTAAAGTGCCTAAAGTTATGGTATCGCTTCGCTCCAATGTTTTTACATAATTGACAGAATTCCTTAACTTTAGCTCACTTTAAACTTTAGTTCACTTCAAACTCTTGCAGCGATCCTTCAGGCAGAACCAAAGAACTCTGACCTGGCCCAAAGGACCAGGTTTTTCAAGGCAAAATAAATTTCTTTCGGCCAGCTGCTTAAAAGGCATTTTACGAGAATTTTTAGTTATA
>JAOUGB010000090.1 GCA_029857875.1 Desulfobacteraceae bacterium
GAAAAATGGAGGGTAAAAAGGAGGGCAACCCCTTCTTTGTGAGATTCCATGGCCTCTTCACTACTTTGAAACAGTCGCAGATTGACGCTTTTTTCCTTTGGGTCGACTTTTTGAAGTCCGGGATAAACCAGCCATTGGGCGATGTTTTTGTCTTTAAGATCGATATACTCAGGTAAAACCTGAAAATCCCAACGTGTGATATGGGTCCGTTCCCAATTTTTTTTTGCAGCACCCATTTCAGCGGATTCAGCCGGTGCGGCTTTTTTTGAAACATGATGGTTTAATGTGTTCGGATCTCTGCAGGAAAAGAGTTCTTTTCCTTTTGCGTCTGTAACCGATATCCGCATTTTTAAATGATCCGGCAAAAGATCATCCGGCCATGCGGATGATGGGATATCGACACCAAAACGGGTGTAAATAAAATTGCCAAGCGCCGTAATCAAAGAGGTTTTGGTTTTTGGCATTTCACGAATAATGATATTCACGGTATTTGTCACAGGGACCAGTTTTTTTCGAAAGGTTTTGGGAAGACCTTTGATGAGTGTGGTTATTTTTTCCCTGTAAAGACCGGGTACCAGCCATTCGAGGGATTCAGAAGGAACTACAGCTGTCATGGGGGCGGGAATGTTGACGGTTACACCGTCATCGCTGCTTCCGGGCTCAAATCGATAGGTGCAGTCAAGGCTAAGACCCCCTAAATCAATGCGGTCAGGGAAAAGAGACAACTCTTTTTCATCCGGGGCATATCGGGTGATGTCTTGAGGCTTCATCCGGAGGAAGTGGTCATTTTTACTTTGTTTTAGATACTTTCTCAATGTTCGGATATCATAACACCCTTTGAGTCGTTTAATGTAGAAGTCGAACAGATCCGCTTCGCCAACCAGAATGTCTTTTCTTCGAATCCGGTCTTCCATATTTTTGACATGGTCAATAAGGTTCTGGTTGTGAATCATAAAGGCAAATTTATCTCTGACGTCCCCCTCAACCAGCGCACTTTGAATGAAAATCTCCGTTGCCTGATCAGGATTAATTCTGCCATAGGATACCTGCCGTTTGGGGATGATAATAAGACCAAAAAGAGTGACCTGTTCATATGCCACCACTTCGCCTCTTTTTCTTTCCCAGTGTGGATGAAGATAGGTATATTTACATAGGTTTCCCCCCAGTTTTTCCAGCCATGTATTGTCGATATTTGCGCATGTTCTGGCGAACAGCCGTGATGTCTCAACCAGTTCGGCCGCCACAATCCATTCCTTAGCCGTATTGAACAATGATGATCCTGGAAAAATCATCACCTCTTTTCCTTTTGTTGCCTGAAAGATATTCTTTTCTTTTTTCATTGCGATGTTCGACAATAAACCGCTCAACAGCGATTTGTGAATGGCTGTGTAAAGATCGCTGAATTCTGTGTCCGGAATGGTGTTTTTTCTTGTTTGCTTCCCGGGAAAGGCGCGCTTTGTGATTCGACTCTCTATGGCTGTTTTGTCTTTGTCGTCCGGACCATGCTCTTTAAGGACTTCAGAAATCTGCGCATGGATATCACGCCATTCTCTCATTCTCTTGAAAGAGAGATAGTGGGTCTTACAGAACTTTTTTATGCGTCCGGTTGTCTTTTCTTTTGTTAATACTTCATGGTATTTATTCCAGATGTTGAGCAGGGTGATAAAATCGGAAGAAGGATCACAGAACATTTTTTGTGCCTGATCTGCTTCTTGTGCTTTTTCAGCGGGCCGTTCCCTTGGGTCCTGAATACTCAAAGCAGAAGCAATCACAATAAGCGATTCAAGACATCCTTCTGCCCGAGCTTCAATGAGCATTCGAGACAACCTGGGATCAACCGGCATTTTCGCCATGAGCCTTCCCTTTTCAGTAAGGGAAAAACGCTGTTTCTCTTCTTTCTTTTGTTTTGATTCCAAAACGATGGCGCCCAGTTCGTAGAGAAGATCGAATCCGTCTTGAATGCTTTTTAAAGCGGGTTTGTCGATGAAGGGGAAATTTGATATATCACCGAGTTTTAGGGAGATCATTCTCAGGATGACCTCGGCGAGATTGGCTCTTAAAATTTCAGGCGAAGTAAAAAGGGGTCGGTTCTCAAAGTCCTCTTCAGAGTAAAGACGGATGCATACCCCGTTTTCTACGCGTCCGCATCGCCCTTTTCGCTGATCAGCGCTGCTTTTCGATATGGCGGTAACCGGGAGAGAGGTGGTTCTTGATCTTGGCGTGTATCGGGAAATCCGTGCAAGCCCTGTATCGATGACATATTTAATTCCGGGTATGGTTATGGACGTTTCAGCGATGTTGGTGGCGACGATGACCTTTCTGTCCAAACTCCGTGAGAAAACTCGAGACTGCTCCGAAGCCGAAAGCCTTGCAAACAGCGGTAAAATAGTTGAGTTTTTATTATTCTTTTCCCTGAGGAGTTCACAGGTTTCACGAATATCCTGTTCTGTGGGCATGAAAACAAGCATGTCTCCGGAATGGGTCTCTTTGAACAGCCGATCAACAGCATGGACAGCCATATCAACATGGGTCTGTTCGTCATCGTTCTCAAATTTTGAGTCCATGGGCAAATAGCGGACGTCAACAGGGTACATGCGACCGGATACTTCGATGACCGGCGCATGGTCAAAGGCTTTTGAGAATTTTTCGGTATCAATGGTTGCAGAGGTGATGACAACCTTAAGGTCTTTTCTTTTTTTTAAAAGAGTCTTTAAAATACCCAGGATAAAATCGATGTTCAGGCTTCTTTCATGGGCCTCATCAACAATGATGGTATCATATTCATTCATGTACGGATCATTTTGAGTTTCAGCCAGCAAGATGCCATCTGTCATGATCTTGATAAATGCATCGGGGCTCGTTTTATCCTTGAATCTGATTTTGTAACCGACCGACTTGCCCAACGCTTCTCCGAACTCCTCGGCAATCCTTTTTGAGACCGTCATTGCGGCAATTCTTCTGGGCTGGGTGCAACCGATCTTCCCGTCGATCCCGCAACCTGCGGCGAGACAGAATTTCGGTATCTGTGTGGTCTTTCCGGAACCGGTCTCACCGGATATGATGACCACCGGATTGTTTGAGATAGAATCTATGATGTCATCTTTTTTGGATAGAATAGGGAGGGCGTCGTTATAGATCGGTTCGGGCCGATTGATGTTGCGCCACGACCTTTTTTTAATGGATCTTTGAAGTTTTTTCTCAAGAAGAATGAGCCTTTTGTTAATCTTTTCATCCGGCGGCGTTTTCGCTTTTGATTGTTTAATGCGAGATATTTCACGGCCAATTTTGTACCTGTCTGCAATCAGGGCTTTTGGCAAAAGCGACTCAATTTTTTTCAACATATTACTCAAGTTTCACAACCGTCATATATTTTAAGCAACGTCAACAAAGAATGGAAGGCCGGAAAGTTTGGTTTAACGGAACCACATTTGATGTAAATGAGCGAAGTTTGTCTTGACGTCTTTTGCACCACCAATGATATCTCCATGGCCCGGCAACAGCCATTCGATTTCAAGTTCATACAGCCTTTTTAAACTTTTTTTCAACAAAGAACCATCACCCCCAGGAAGATCCGTACGCCCGATACCCCCTTTAAAAACGAGGTCACCTGTGAACAGCAATTTTTGGTCCGACAGGTATAGTGATATCGATCCCGGTGAATGTCCGGGCGTGTGAAATATCTTAAGATCAACATGGTCTATGGAAATGTCGCCTTCTTTAAGAAAAAAATCGGGTTCAATTGTATTGGATCCGAAACCAAAGGAAGTGCGAACATTTGGCGCCATGGTCTTTAAAAAATGCCATTCTTTATGGTGAAGGGTTGTCATCGTAACCGTTTTTTTGAATCGTTGAACAGCTTCAATATGATCCGGGTGGGCATGGGTACATATAATCAAACCGATATCTTCAAGGGTTAAATCTAATTTTATAAGTCCTTGTTGCACGTGATCGAAAAGGTGGGTGTGCCCGGGATCAATGAGAATGCGGGTGGGCCCGTCAATCAAATAGGTGTTGCAGTTGTTGGCGGACATCGATTTCCACATAAACCCATGGATGTTTTTTGTGATCTGCATTTGTCTCTCTCTATCTGTTTATTTAATCCTGAAAAACCTGGTCCTTTGGACCAGGTCAGAGTTCTCTGGCTCTGCCAAAAGAATTGCTGCAAGAGTTTGAAGTGAACTAAAGTTTAAAGTGAGCTAAAGTTAAGGAATTCTAACAATTATATAAAATCAGCTTCCGGCTCGTAGAGCCTACAGCTCGGAGAGAGCGAAGCGACTCCATAACTTTAGGCACTTTAGATCACTTTAGGCACTTTTAACTTTCTCCCGTGCTGAAAGGATGAGATATTTTCAGGGAGATTTACCATATGTGTTCCTTGAAATTCAAGGCAGCGGCCGATGTAGTATGCTTCAGGCAGCTTTTTTTTAACATTTTCAAATACATCATCCGGACAGGCAAACAACAGTTCGTAATCTTCTCCTCCGGCCAGGATCATTTCTTCGGGTTTCAAGTGGTACTTTTCGCAAAATGAAACAAGTGCCGGGTGAAACACAATCGATCTTAAATCGAATTCTATCGAAACTTCAGAAGCTTCCGCAATCCTTTTTGCATCACCGGCAAGGCCGTCGCTGACATCAATGACACAGCCGATCTGATTTTCAGCCAGCACATGAGCAGCATCGAATCGGGCTGACGGAGATTTGAATTTTTCAATCAGTTCTTTAAATGTATTATCTTTTCGGATCAGTGAAAACAGACCGGCACGGGCAAGTCCCAGCGGCCCCGTGCAATAGAGTCCATAGCCGGGGAGCGCTGCGGAACGCTTTGGGAATATGTCGTCACGTCCGAGACCAACGGCAAAAAGATCTAATGTCACTTCAAGCCCAAGGGAAATATTGCCGCCACCCAATGTGCAGTTGTGTTTTGCAAGGGATTTTTTAACACCCTTGTAGATGGTTTCGACAATTTGGTCCGGGATGTAGTCCGGAAGCCCAAGGTTGATAAAAAGACTTACGGGCGTTGCATAAGAAGCTGCCAGATCACTGAGCGTAACTTCAACGGCTTTGCTGCCCACCTCTTGGGGCGTCTGCCAGTCAAATCTGAAATGAACCCCCTCTTTTTGTGTGTCTGTTGTAACAACAGGATGACTTAGGGACTTCAGGAGACAGGCATCATCACCGGGAGCAACTTCAAGAAATGGGTCTGCCGGCATATCTTTAATCAGTTTTTTGATCAACGCGAACTCATCGTTCCACGGTGAAACAACTGTGGAAGGGGGTGTGCATCCACAGGCCGATGAGATCTGCAAAGCCTTTTGAAAAGGGTCCTTTGCCCGGGTAATGACGCTGATGACCGCAACGCCCGCAGCACCTTGCTTGATACATGATGCAGCGGTGGTCTCATCAATACCCCCGATGGCAACGACTGGAACCGGAGATGCTGTTACCACAGCTTTTAAACCCGAAAGACCAACAACTTTTTTTGCATCCCTTTTTGTCTGGGTTGAAAAAACAGGACCCGTGCCGATGTAGTCACAACTTGACAGATCCGTTTGGTGGAGCTCATCCATATTGGATACAGACATTCCAACGATGGACTGCATTCCTAGAATACGTTTGGCCAGGGTCGGATCTTCATCTTCCTGACCCAGGTGAACCCCGTCAGCTGAAACCGCCTTGGCAAGGAGGATGTTGTCATTGATAATAAAGGGAACACCATTACATTTACAAATGTTTCTTATGGCGGCAACATCTTCGAAAAACTGCGAAGAAAAAGATTTGTTGCGGTATTGTATAATTGTTGCTCCGGCACGGATGGCACTTTGTACCTGCTGTATCGGAGGAAAACCGGGAACATCTTCATCGGTAATAAAATAGAATCGCAGGGCTCTTTTTAATTGATTAATCAGCATCTTTGTTATAGTTCACAAAACGGGTTGAAAATTTGGTAAAATATTAGCCTTTTGGAAACCTACCGCTTCAGGTATGATTAAATTTTTGCTGAAAGAACTTGAACCAAATAGGAAACAGTAAACAGTAAACAGTAAATAGACAAAAAAGGTTTTCGATTAAGCATTAAATATTCCCCGATAAATCGGGATCAACGATAATCTTCAATCTTCAATCATCAATCGTCAATCGTTTATGCCTGAAGCTCCTTTGAAATCGTTTTGTTTCAAAGGACTAAACTATTACAAAATTCGCATATAAATTACCACAAATCGATATCCTTGCAAACCTTAAACTCGAATTTCACAAACGACACCGAATATGTTGAACAACAAAGATGTTATACTATGCGACTAAAACTATGCCCACACAAACAGAATTTCCCGGTTGACATTGATCTTGTCGCCTGCCTAATCGCCAAAACGCAAAAACAAAACGGTGAAATACCCTGGTGTGATGGTGAGAAAACAGACCCGTGGGATCATGTAGAGGCTGCAATGGGACTTGGCATTGGTGGATATCTCGAAGAGGCAAGGCGCGCATACGAGTGGTTGGCTCAAATACAGCTCGATGATGGAAGCTGGTATACCGCTTATTTAAATGGTGTTCCTATCGATAGGACACGGGATACGAACCTCTCATCCTACATTGCTGTTGGTGTCTTTCACTACTATCTTATCACCGGTGATTTGATTTTTTTGAAAAAGATGTGGCCGTCGATAAAATCAGCCATAAACTTTGTCCTTGACCTTCAAGCACCCGACGGAGAGATCTATTGGGCAATAAGCCCCCAAGGGAGCATTGATTCCGCAGCGCTATTAACCGGCTCCAGCTCCGTCTATATGAGCATCAAATGTGCTCTGGCCATAGCAAAGTTGCTCAATGAAAACATGCCTATATGGGGAAAAGGGCTGGTTAGGTTGAGACATGCCATTGTGAATCTGCCTGATCGCTTTAATAAGGACAAATCCCGATATTCAATGGATTGGTTCTATCCCATCCTGTCGGGGGCAGTTACCGGGCGTAGGGCACAGCAGCGAATCGATAAATTTTGGGATAAATTCGTCATCAAAAATAAGGGCGTTCGATGCGTATCGGACCGGCCCTGGGTGACGGTTGCAGAAACATGCGAGCTTTCTTTGGCGTTATCTTCCATAGGCAATATGCATCTTTCAGAAACAGTGTTTAGCTGGATTCAGAAGAGAACCAACTCAGACGGGTCATACTGGTGCGGGTTTACATGCCCGGACATGACCATTTGGCCAAAATATAACAGCACATGGACCAATGCCGCTGTTTTGATTGCAGCGGATGCCATTTACAACCTCACGGCGGCGTGTCGACTTTTTAATCACCGGTTCTGGATGGAAAAGTTTAAAGTGCCTAAAGTGAACTAAAGTGCCTAAAGTTAGGGTATGCTATCAATTTTAATTATAATTGATCGCGCTGAAAGCGCGTTCCTCAACTTTAGCTCACTTTAGGCACTTCAAACTTCAAACTTTTGGACCTCAGCTTATCTGGCATAGTTGCCCTGATAAAGAGACGTCATCGTATTTATGAATTAGAGCACTAAGTATCAGATTCTCCAAAAGTCTTTCTGAGAACCCGATCTCCTTTGGGCGTCAAATATAATAGCAGTCTGTTTTCTTTGCTTAATCTCTGTTCAACAAAACCTTTTGCCATCAGTGAAGAGAGCGTTTCATTAATTTTTTCGTTGATCAATTTAGGATCTTTTAATAGATCCACAAGACTGGTAGGTGCATGCTTTTTGTTGGCAATCGATCCCAGTATTTTGAGTTCACTTTCGGACATTCCAGTCCGATACATTTTGTCCCTCAAAAATTCTCGTTGAGACGTTTCG
>JAOUGB010000091.1 GCA_029857875.1 Desulfobacteraceae bacterium
GTGGTGATCGTAGTATATAAGTAACACCTAACAACGGTTTCAAAATCGGGCGTGGGCATACTAAATCTTTAAAAAGGGAATCAATATAATCTCTGCAATATACTTTAATATTGCTAAAAAAGGAGAAAAAACATGAACAAAGGAGATCTAATCAGTGAGGTTTCAAAGGCCCTAAAAAGCAAAAAGGATGCTCAGGCGGCTGTGGATTGTGTTCTTTCAAGCATTACCAAGGCATTGGGAAAAGGAGACTCTGTGTCATTGATTGGATTCGGCACATTTAAAGTGGCTGAAAGGAAGGCTCGTAAAGGCAGAAATCCTCAGACAGGGGAAGAGATATATATTGCGGCAAGCAAGGTGCCAAAATTTGTTGCAGCAAAGGCATTGAAGGATGCTGTGAAATAATTGTTGGTATGTTATACTGGCAGGGTCGGTAATGGCCCTGCATTTTTATTATGCATCTTAAAAAGTCGGACCTTGAGAAGATTTCCAGAGAATTGTTAAGCGCTTCATGGGGAGTTTTATCGTGGAAGTGGGACCACCGCTTTGAAGCTTTCCTGGCAGAATTTTCTGCAGATAATGGAGACGAATTTCGCGCGATATTGGAAGGCGACTTCAGCAATGTATGGGACAGTTCAAACATCCGCGAAGCACCTGATATTATACAGATGTGCAACAATAACTTTGGCGGCCTTCGATCAGGCCAGCTGTTTTTTACCACAGACCCGAGCCAAGATGTTTTTATTTGTGGTGCCTGGTGGCCGTGGGGCGATGGAAGAACTATCTCTCTTCGTATCGCAGCGCCTGCCAAAGAATTACAACATGAAAGAAGACCGGACTCTTCAAACGGCTCAAAGGCATGAATAGAGAGAAAAACGCCGAAAGTGTTGATAACTGACCCTGCAAGTATCAGGGGCCTAAATTATTTGTGATATCGTATTTTAAGAGGGGCAAATCTATTTCATGGGGTTTGCCTTTTTGATTTTTTAGGGATTTTGGGATAAATGAAACTGCGCCACCGAAAGGCGATTTGTTTGACCGGTAAAAGGCATCTTTGCCGCTGTGTGACCATTGCTGCCAGCCCTTACTGCAGAAAAACTGAAAATTGTTAAGCTTAAGCAGCGGCAGTATGAACAAGACGAACAGCAGATGAGATGCCGGATATTCCTCTTTTTTAATAATAAATGTTGCAGATACATTGGCACTGTACGACATTAAAACTTGACAAACCCGAATTGGTCTGGCATTAAAGCACAAAATTTGATTCAAACATGTTTACAGTACCTCGGAACACGGTGAAATTCCGTGGCAGTCCCGCTGCTGTAATCCCGTCCTTTTTTTTAAAAAAAGGTAACCTTTTAAGCAAATTGAGTCACTGTTTCGTTTTAACGGAATGGGAAGGCCGCTTAAAAAAGGCGGGAGAGCCAGAAAACCTACTGTAGATTTTCGTTTGGGTACCAGATGGTAAATGGAACCTGTATCGACCTTTGGTTAAGGCGGATACGGGTTTTTTTATTTTAGGGGTGCAACATACATATTTGGAAAAGGAGAATCTTATGAAAAAAGAAAAAATTATCGCCTATCGTCGTCGCTGCCGTAAAATCGGGACCGGCTTATCACATTACATTTTACTTTCACCCAAAGAAGAAAAGAAAGAATGATGAGGTAGATTTATGTCCCCTAAACACTGCTTAGAAGCAGCAACCCGGAATGCCAGGTATGCAAATACCGGGTACGGCCCTCAATTATCAGTTCTGGAAATCGGTCTTTCGGACAAAGTGGCAGTTGTTGAGCCGGACGTGGCGTTCTGGGCTTTAATTGAAAAGGATTCTATTCATGAAGCTCTTGCAGGTTCATTAATTAATAGCCTTCAGGAGCAGGCTGAATCTTTTAAAGAAGAAATGGATTATCTTCGTTTTGGGCTTAAACCTTCAGCGGCATACTTTAATCCAACAGAACGGTGCAACTTTAACTGTACATACTGCTATTTGCCCGAAGAAATGAGACGTAAAGGTAAAACAATGACCGAAGAAGAGCTTTGCAATGCCTTGGAACTTCTTCATCAATACTTTAAGGATACCATGCCTGAAAGTACAAAACCGCAGATAATATTTCATGGAAGTGAACCAATGCTGGCAAAAGATCAAATGTTTGCAGGCATAAAAAAGTTCCATGACAAGTTTCATTTCGGTGTACAGTCCAATGCCACGCTTTTAGATGATGACGCACTTTCATTTATGATGGATTATAATGTGGGTATAGGGATATCTCTTGATGGCCCTTCGCCGGACATTGCTGACAGTGCCAGGAAAAACTGGCAGGGAACCGGCGCTTTTAACAAGGTTGTAAAAGTGCTGAATAAGCTCGTAAAATATCCGGCGTTTAACGTGATCACCACTGTGACATCTGCAAATGTCCATACACTTCCTGAAATGGTAGATTTCTACCATGACCGGGGAGTGAGTGTGGTCATGTTTAACCCCGTAAGATGCACGCAAAAAGGCGGGATGGAATTAAAACCCGATAATTACCAGATGTCGGAATATTTTTTTAAGGCACTGGATCGCACCTGGGAGCTTTACAAGAAAACCGGGCATAAACTTGTGGTTGCCAATTTTGCCAATGTGCTGGCCGGAATCGCAGGTCCAACCGGGAGACGCTTAATGTGTGACATATCTCCGTGTGGAGGAGGGCGCTGTTTTTTTGCGGTGTCTGCCAATGGGGATGTATCCCCGTGCAGCGAATTTATTGGTTTTTCTGAATTTAACGGGGGAAACCTTTATCAGGACGACCTGCATTCGATCCTTAAGACAAAACCATTTAAAGATGTTACTGCTCGCAAAGTTGAAAACATAGTTCCCTGCAGGAACTGTGTCATCCGCCACTATTGCGGCGCGCCATGCCCTGCAGAAGTAAAAATGGTTTCAGGAGTTTTAAATGCGCCGAGTCCTTATTGCGAATTTTATGAGGAACAGGTGCGATATGCGTTTCGAGTTATTGCTCGCGGCCGTGAAGAGGCCTATTTGTGGAATGGTTGGAAAGATGAAACAGAAGTAACCTACAAGTGGGCTGTATAGTAATACCTAAACGGAGCGTTTCAAATTTTAAACTTGGGTAATAATATGCGTTGCACCCCTAATATTTTATCGCAATGCCTGCTAAAAGGTTATCTGGCAGATTCATTTTAAAGACCACTGGAGAATATATTTGGTCGAGTGAAATTAATAAGGGATCATCGATGGCTCACGGTTTCCTCTTCGACAATATCGATGAAATTGGGACTTTCCCAGCGTATTCGACAAACGAGGCTTTGCTGTGCATTCAGGAAAATGATCAGGTTTTAAATAAATCGTTTGATGGTTGCCGATTTTTTGAGATTTTCGATGTAACCTTGGATTTCAGTTTTTTCCTTTTCATTTTTTAAATGTTGTTCGAGTTTCAGTTGGACTTCTTTATAGGGGATGGTTCTGGCCGGTTTTTTGTCGGTTACCTTGATCAGATGATAACCGAATTGGGTCTCGACAATTCCACTGACCTCACCGACGTTCAACGCAAAGGCCGCATCTTCAAACGGCTTTACCATCTGGCCTCGACTGAAATAGCCAAGATCACCCTCGCGTTGGGCTGTGGGCCCTTCGGAGTTGGCTTTGGCCAGTAAACCAAAGTCCTCACCCTGGCGGACTTTTTTTTGAACGGTTTCAATTTTCTTGCGGGCTTGAATTTTTTTGGATTCTTCGGCGTTGGGCGCGACTGTTATCAGAATGTGGCTGGCTTTTACTTGCTCTGGCTGCTTAAACAAATTCGGGTTGTTGTTATAAAATTTATTGCTCTCTTCCTCGGTTACTGTGATTTTTTGGCGCACGTTGGTATCGAGCAACTGGTTTATGGCCAGGCCGCGTTGAAACTGGGCTCGAATTTCTTTTTCGGAAACATCCATCCCTTCCAGCGCTTTTTTATAGGCCGCTTCATCAGGAAATCGCTTTTTAATCTTCTCGATTTGCTCGTTGACGGCCTGGTCGTCTACTTTAACTCCTTCTTTTTGACTCTGTTGATACAGCACTTCAGCATCAATCAAGTTTTCCAAAATCCGCTTTTTAATGGTCGCCAGATCTGCATCGTTCAACGGCCGGCCTTCCTGTGCGGCCCTTTTTTGAAACATAGACAGATCGCGTTCATACTGGCTTTTGAAAATGGGTTTGCCGTTGACGGAGGCTGCCTCTTTACCGGAGGATGCTGTTTTATCTGCTGACCATGCCGGCCCGGTGAGAAGGCAAATGGCCGCGACGGCAATGATCAATCGGTTAATCCCTTGGGAACATAATCGCATTCTGATACTCCTTTCAAAAACACTCGATTTATTGAAAAAATTGACACTTTCCATGGGATGGCTACGAATTGCTTTTTGTCCCAGGAGAGGGTTGTTCGTATACGCAGTGATTCTTAATTTCGGCGATACGCCTGATCTGATGCAACTGGAAATGCTCTTTAAGGGGGTAGCGTCGTTGAAAACAGCTTCGACCTAAAGAGGAAAAAAATCTTACAGATGTGCGGATCCCGCTGCCGGCAGATGATCTTTAAAATGCAATTGTATGGTTTTATTTTTATTTGAATACCAAATGAAGATTCTATTGTCAATACGGCATTTAGCTGTAAATCGGCAGAAAAAAATTGATATCTTTGAAGTAAAAATTGCTTGATATTTACAGTACGATTTTGATACTTATCAAATTGTTGAAATGGGCGATCATAGCCATCCCAATATTTCATAAAAATATTCGAGAGGCCTTTTTATTAGCAATGAAAACAGTTTGTTATATACAATTTGGCTGATAGTTGTAAGGTGACAATTTTTACCGAATATTTTATAATTCAATTTCTCAAAAAATTTACCCTACGGGCGAGTCCGAGACGCCCATTTGCTTCGTTATCAAAGGCTTGCGCTAATCTACTACAGTTGTGTCCTCGAATGCCTTTCAAATGAACGCCTCGCATACGTGAAATATCCGGGATAGGAATCTGGTGTGATTCGAAATTAAGGGGAACAAAAAGGTGAGTGTATGCAGAAAAAAGTCATCTGCTATCTAATATTTCTTATGATGTCAGCTATTTCTGTTTATGCCGAAAATGCAACGGACTACTTTGTCCGTGGTCTTAAAAGCACATCAACCCGCACGAAGATCAAATACTTTTCCAAAGCATTGGAGTTGGCTCCAAACCTGACGGAGGCTTATGAAAAACGAGGCGTGCTCTATTATTTTCAGGGAAAATTTGACAATGTTATTGAGGATTTTCAGACTTTTATTGAACTTTCACCGCCTAAAGCCGAAGCTTATCGGATGTTGGGAATGGGTTATCTTAAAAGCGGAGACTACCGATCAGCCATTTTCAATTTCACTCGTGCAATCGAAATAGATTCCAAAAATTCAAGCGCCTATGCCAATCGAGCAGAAGCTCATTTTCTCAGTGGCAATTATGACTTAACTGTTTTGGATTCAACCAGGGCCATTGAGCTTGGCGGAGACCCGCGGGGCATTGCAGATGCGTATCGAACGAGAGCCAAGGCTTACCGGAAGACCGACAGGAACGAACTGTCGGCCGAGGACATTAGATCTTCTTGGAAGATAGATCCTCGTTACTCTTACTATTATAAGGCTCTTTATGGATATGCCAGTCCGGAAGGTATGAGAAAAGCGGGGCTTATTGCTGTCATTGGGATTGCCTTTTTGCTGCTTTTTAAATTTAAGCTCAAGCCTCCTGAAAAAGACGAATAAAAATATTTGCTTCTTCTCCAGTTAAGTTGGAGAAGAGGGTCCAAGGATCCTTTTTACCCTTTTTATCAATGATGCCAACCACGATGATGGGCGTAAGGACGATGTCCGTAGTAATGAGGCCGATAATAACCATGGTAGTATGGCCGCCCGAAGTAAAAGGAAAAGTTAGGGACAAACGGCCATCCCCACCATCCGTAGTAATAAGCAGGAGGCGGTGGAGGTGGATAATACTGGACCACCGGAGGTGGAGAAGTACAGACTTCTTCAACAGTTTCCTTTATCATCTTTCCGTTTTCCCAAACTCGTTTCCGCACTTGCTGACAATTGGCGTCGTTCGATCCCTCGGGGATGGCTTCAACGGCATGTCCGTTTTTATCATAATAAATGACAGGTTTGCCATACTGGGCTGCGTCTCTGGCTGCCTGATAATCCTGATCGATTGCATTGCCGACAAGGGCGCCAAGAATGGTTCCTGCGGCCAGTCCGATAAGGGTACCCTGAGTATTGCCCCCAATCGCCTGACCTATTAGAGCACCCATGCCGGCGCCTGTTACAGCCCCTGCCTGGGTATTGTATCGGTCAGGAGGATAGTGGGCGCATGAGAAAAGCAAAAAAGATAAAATAAGAGTTAATATAACTATATGAATTTTCATTAGTAAATCCTTATTTTGTGTTAACATAATGATCATTCTCTGGTGTAAAATCCTTTCTATCTCGCTTCTTTGTTTCGCACACTTTCTCTCATTTAGACGGTCGAGGACAAAAATAGTTTACCGTACATGTTAAATGTTACCTCAAATGATCGTAAACAAAATTGGATTTTTTCTAAGTTTTATATCTCATTTATAGAAGAAATATGAAAATACATTGAAACCTAAAAAGTTGCTGATAAATTAAACTCATATTATATTCTCCAATTTGTTTGCGATCATTCAGGGATGCACATAAAACTGTGCAAACATGCACAGAAAAATATGCAAGCCTTTAGATCTGTTTTTAAAAAAGCCAATAAAATCAATACAAGATAAATGGCATTGTTATTGCTATTTTATTTTGGTTTAACTTGTTTTATTTAAAAGATATCAGGTTAATAGGGAAATGCCTATGTGTCGTTCAGTAGAGGTGTAGTACACTGTGGCATGTTTAAGCCGCAAATATAACTCATTGAAATTAAATTGTAATTGTGGTATGTAAAAAAAAGAAATCGAGAACTTGAGGAGCCAATTTGGCACCTCAAGTTGGAGTGGTACTCGCTACCGATCGCTGGCTTTTACTGAACAAGGTGTGGAAAGGAAAACAATTTGAAAAAGAACACACTTAAATATCTCATTAATGTAACGCTTTTTATCGACATGACGTCGATAGCGGTTTTGGGTTTTCTCTTGGGATTTGTAATTCCAAAAGGACAGGGCCATCTTTCTCAAAAATATTTTCTCGGACTGCACCGTCATGACTGGGCAGACATTCATCTTTATCTAGCGCTTTTACTTCTACCACTTTTAGTCTTCCATGTCTGGTTTAACTGGACATGGGTCATTCAATCGACCAAACGTTACTTTGGGAGTCATTGGAAGAATTTCCTCTGGGCCATTTCTTTTGCCTGGATCATTGTATTGATTGTCGGATGGTTTGCGGTAAAATTTTGAAGCATTTCACATTTGGATAATGAGAGGGAAGAAACTTTTATACTTTAAGAAGTGTTCCGGAAGTCTCGCACAGAGACGGAATAATATCAACGTCTCAAAAAATGCCAGACTTGAGATAAGGAATCGATATCTCAAAAGCATAATTTCCGTTTAACATAGAATATATCCAGAAGAGATCACACGAATCGGACCTGTTTTAATTCTTGATTTTCTATAAAATAGCTTAGGATAAACAGCATTATATTTATAAGCCCATAAACATATTTATTTCTTTTTGTTTTGGATAAATTAGGGTGTAAAATATGACCTAAATTGAGCGATTTTCAAGTTTGCCGAAGATACAAGGAAGATGTCGTTTCGCTATAGTCGCCTATTCGGAACGGCATCTGACG
>JAOUGB010000092.1 GCA_029857875.1 Desulfobacteraceae bacterium
CTGCATTTTTCCCCAGGTCGTAAACTTCACCGGCCCGAAAACGGTCATCATGTCGGTTTCGGAGAGGGCCTGCTTGATATCGGTGTTCTTAAAAGACTTGGCACGCTTTAACGTATCCGCGATCACGTAACAGGCGGCGTAGGCCTCGGCACCGTGATACTCGGTGGGTTTTTTAAACTTGGCCACGTACTTATTGTAATAATCCATTGCCCCGGGAAACGGAAGGACCTGGTGCCAGAGGGTCGCGGAAATAACTTTTTCTGATGCAACCCCCGAATTTTCTGCAAATTCAGGAAGGGTAAAGCCTGCTGCACCGCCGACAAACATCTTGGGCGTCAATTTCAATTCTCTGGCCTGTTTCATGAGCAAAGACGCATCCATGATATACGATACCATATAGACGATATCCGGGTTGAGCTGTTTGATTCGGATCAACACCGGTTTATAATCGATGCCCCCGTGTTCGTATCCTTCATTCAACACCACCTTGTATCCGGCTTTTTCACAGATTTCGGAGAAAGACTTGGCGCCCTTGGTCCCGAACAGTGAATTTTCATAAAGAATCGCCACGGTTTTGGTCTGTATTTTTTCAGCCAGCAAGGTTGTCACGGCATCGGCATAATGACTCACCGGCGGATTCAACCGGTAAATATAATCCCAGCCGGACGTGGTGATTTTATCGGCGGATCCGGTATTGACCAGAAACGGCATCTTGTTCTGTTGACAAACGCCGGCCACGGCATAGGTCACGGAACTGCTGTATCCGCCGCCGATCATGACCACCTTGTCCTTGGTAATCAGTTTTTCCACCACTGAGCGACCCACCTCCGGACGACCGGTATCGTCTTCCATAACCAATTCGAGTTTTTTCCCGTTAATCCCTCCGGCAGCATTAATTTCTTCAAGCGCCAGATCAAAAGAATTTTTTTCGATCTCGCCGAATTTGGCCTGGTCGCCTGTCAGCGGCAATACGATTCCCACCTTTATGGTGTCTGCTGCCGATGCTCCGGCAACCATCAGACCCACAACGCAAAAAATACTTATCAAAATTACTGGAAGTCTCTTCATTCTTTATCCTCCATCTATTATTAGAAAAAGTTTAATAAAAAAGTGATGGTAAACTCCGTTTCAATAGTTAGCAGCCATAAAATTGAACGTCAATATACAAATTTCTATTATTCCCTATGGCCAAGAAAACCGATCCCTTTTTGCGCTTCATTTTTCTGATAAACTTGCAGAAACCGGCCTTCACCGGAGGACGGAACATGAACGACATAGACAATGGTTTTGTAAGCTTCAAACTCTGGTGCCAGCAAAGAAAGCACATTTGAGCAGATCCCATGAATAACCACTTTTTAAAGACAGTATCGCCATCGAAAAGGAGGATGACAATCGGAATGATTTGAATTTGCACAAAATCTATAAAAAAATAGGACGCAGTTGCCATTTTTTTATTCTGCTAACAATTCTTTGGAAAGTATGTTATTGTTTTTTGTATATGCCTCACTGGACGCACACCTATTTTTGATCTGCTCGCTCTTGCAACAAAGGCTAACCACGACGAATAATCGTCCATATAATAGCAAAATCTAATGATTTCATTGAAGTGAAGTGGTGGAAATCAACCTGATTTACATGACTGCCAGCAATAAAGACGAAGCAAGAATGATCGGTAAAGCGCTCATCAACGCCAGACTGGCCGCTTGCGTCAACATTATCGAAAACATGACCTCCATGTACATGTGGGATGGAAAACTCCAAGATGGCAATGAAATAATCCTAATTGCCAAAACGACTCAGGAGCGTGTGTCCGATCTGATTGAAAAAGTGAACTCTCTGCACAGTTATGACTGTCCCTGTATTGTGAGCCTGCCGGTATCCGACGGCAACCCGGCATTTCTGAAATGGGTTGCCGATGGGGTTCAGTAGCGCTCTGGATAAAATTGTTACTCAAGTTTCGCACCCCTTTTTTCTGATGAATCCTTATCTGGTGTATTTTGGATAGGTCTAATTCAAGTGAATTTCGATAAAGTTCGCTCGTCACCATACATTATCCTAAAAGGCGATATGAACCTTTGCATCGCAGCATGACCCAATATTTTAGGATTTTTGGCAGATATTGTGAAAAAGAGCCAATTATGGATAGATACAAGTTAGGGTTTTACAGTGTTATTAACCAGGTTGGGAGGTATGTTTCCTTTCAAACCTTCCACCATATTCATAGCCGCCATCTTTGCCATCCGCAGCCTTGTTTCTATGGAAGCGCTTCCAATGTGGGGTGCCAGTACCACATTCTCCTCCATTTTGATAAGTTCAGGATGAACACTGGGCTCTTCTTCGAACACATCCAACGCCGCTCCTCTGATTTGTCCGTCCTTGATGGCTTCAACCAGGGCGGTTTCATCCACCACAGGCCCTCTTGCGGTATTAATAAGAATAGCGGTATTTTTCATTTCCTTGAATTCTTGGGTCGAAAACATATGTTTTGTCTTCTCTGTCAGGGGAACGTGAATGGTGATAAAATCGCTCATGGAAAGGAGTTCGTCGAATTCCACAAATTCTGCTTCATATTCTTTCTCGACACTTTCTTTTCTAGATAAACTATAGTAAATGATCCGCATGTCAAACCCTTTTCTCGCTCTTTTAGCCACCGCCTGTCCAATGGCACCCATGCCGACGATACCCAGTGTTTTTTTGTAGATGTCCACCCCCATTTGAGGCTGGATGAGTTGCCAGTTTTTGAATTTTCCAGCCCTTATAAATTGATCGGCTTCAGGTATCCTGCGAGCGGCGCCAAGCAGCAGGGCAAAGGCCAAATCGGCCGTTGTCTCTGTCAGCACACCCGGGGTATTGGTCACCATAATACCCCGTTGGGTAGCGGCGGCGATATCGATATTGTCATACCCCACGGCAATGTTGGAGATCACCTTAAGGGACGAAAGTTCGTCCATAACCACAGAATCAATTCTATCGTTGAGCAAACAGATAAGACCCGCCTTTCCATGAGCCCTTTTAACCAGTTCCCGAACAGGAAGAATTCTGTCTGAGTCATTGATGTCAATGGTATGCCGTTCGTTTATTAATATGTCTATGGCGTCCCTGAAAACTCTTCTGGTAATAAATATTTCAGCCATTTTGTGACCATCTCCTCAATTTTTATCTATCTGATCTGGTATCCAAAATTCGGACAATACTATTTGATCGCCAGTTCGAATCGCTGCTCTTTGACGACTTTTCCCCATTGTCGTCCCTTGTGCTGCTCTACAAGTTGAAAACCATACTTCTCATAAAGGTGTTTGGCAGCATGAAGACCTTCAAAGGTCCAAAGAAAGATACATCGGTAGTTTTTGTTTCGGCAAAAGTCGATGGCCGTTTGGATAAGCAAGTTACCGGCACCTTTCCCGCGCAAACTGTCGGACACAATAAACCACCGTAAATGGGCACCCTCGTCTTTGAAATGAATCCCGTCAATGGTAATAGATCCTTCAATGTGACCCTCCAGGGAAGCCGTCCAGAAGCCGTCCTGATTTTTGTCATACCTCCCGATGAATCCTGCCATCTCTGCAGCCACTTTTGATTCAAAGAAGGGACCGAATCCCCAATGGGTATTGTAGTAAGTCCCATGAAGTTCAACCACCCGGCCGATGGAACCGGGAATATAGTCATTTGTTATTTTTATCTTCGACATATGACTCTGATCTTACCTTTCTGAATGGTAGTTGAATGCGACTTATGCTTCTATGATGTATTTCTTGTATTGCCTATATATATACAAAAATGTAAAGACCGCAAACAATAGTGACGTGATCAAGGCAATTATGGCAATTGTATCTGCGAACTGCTTACCGAAAAGAATAATAAATAACGTGCCGCAAATAAATTGAAAAAGCATCCCCTATCCCAAACGGTAGATTTCTTGCGCGAGATCCAGAAACCAAGAAGGCTTTTGGACGATAACATAAATTAACATCAGGCCGATAATGGGTATGGGAATCACAACATCAACTATTCCAAGCAGGATTAAAACGAATATGGATTTTGTTCGAATGTTCATCATTCTGAAAATATTAAACTTTTAAATCGGAAATCACAATATTTGGCGCCTTCCATAATGGTCTGTGTTCTTCTTAACTCGATCTGCGGATTAAATCCCTTTAGGAACGAGAAATCTCTGATACACGAAAGAGTAGATCCCATATCTTTTATCCCCATTTTTTCGTAAATTTGGGCATATCCACAATAAGTAACATCAAAAAACAACTCGCTGTCAGTTTCTTTGATCATCTTTATTTCTATGGCACCATCATTGGCCCATACTTCTTTTACGATTTTAGACAGTTCAGTCATAGTGTTTCCTTCATATTGCCGTGCCATCTTTTTCTCTGAGGCTATTGCATCTTCGCTGATGACCTTCCTGGCAATTTTCATTGCTTTTTCATAGCCGATTTCTCCTGCAAAACCATAAATTAGGGAAGAAACAATGGGGGCTTGAATTTCTCTTAACTTCTAATGTGTTATTTTCATTTTAGTCTGTCTCCTCTTCACAGATAGTTTCCCTTTTTCATCTGGTGTTTATTTTTTTACGTCTTAGCCCTGAAAGTTCTGGAAATCAGGCATCAGAAGGTGCGTTACACAAAATTCTTTTGAGGAATTTATCCAGGAAATTATTTAGCATCATATCAAACATTTATAAAAAATCAACTTGTCAAAAAGATAACCAGGAATTTATCAAGATTGACAGTTCGTTTTTTTGATAATAGAACAAAATTAATGCTCGATAAATCCATATTAAAAATAGATGGTTGCAGCAAAAGTTTTTAATCAGCAACTTTTATTTTTTCTTGAAAACATTCAAGTCAAAGCCCATGAAAGAAATTTCTCATAGAGCATCGGTGGCTCAAATTTTGTTAACCGTTGCGGCCTTTGTGGTGGTTATCGCGGGTATGCGTGCATCCGTGACCATCGTGGTGCCTTTCCTGCTGGCAGCATTTATCGCCATCATCAGCGCCTCACCGTTATTCTGGTTGCACCGGAAAGGCCTTCCCATATGGCTGGCCCTGATTATCGTAATTTTTGGCGTTTTATTAATCGGTTTTTTAATTTCAGGACTGGTCGGCTCATCAATCAAAGATTTTTCAGACGATCTTCCGGCATATGAAGCCAAGCTTCGTGCGCTGATCGCCGGAGTGGTAACCTGGTTAAAATCACACAAAATAGACACGGCAGGCCTGGCAGTGACGAAACTGTTTGATACGGGAGCGGCCATGAAGCTTGTTGCCGGGGGATTGAACAGTCTGGGGCAGGTCCTCGCCAATGGGCTTTTAATTTTGATGATCGTGATTTTTATATTAATCGAAGCCTCGAGTTTTCCGGTCAAGTTGCATACAATATTTGGAGATGAACAAAACGCTCTGGAAAATTTCGACAAGTTCATCAACACCGTTAAACAATATATGGCCATTAAATCCTGGATGAGCCTTGCCACCGGCATTGCGGTTTTTATCTTGCTTGCCGTTGTCGGGGTTAATTATGCCGTGCTCTGGGGCCTTCTGGCGTTTTTTTTGAATTACGTACCCAATATCGGTTCGATTATCGCGGCCGTACCGGCCGTATTGCTCGCCCTTATCCAGCTCGGATTTGTCAAATCCGTTATCGTGGCAGGCGGTTTCGTTGTTATAAATCTGGTGGTGGGCAATGTCATTGAACCGCGATTTATGGGCCGCGGTCTTGGGCTTTCCACACTGGTGGTTTTTTTATCGCTTCTTTTCTGGGGATGGGTGTTGGGACCGGTGGGGATGCTGCTGTCCGTTCCGTTGACCATGACTGCCAAGATAGCTTTAGACAGTAGAGAAGAAACGCGTTGGCTGGCCATACTTTTAGGGCCGGAGATTACGGCCAAGGATGGGGAGCCAACGACTGAGGAAGCCGACAGGGCAAACGAATTTGAATCCCGATAGGGAGAACGCTCCACGACGCCGTCGCTTCGCTGCACTGAAATTAAATGCGTTTCCCTGAGGAAGCCAAAATAATGAATTGATAAAATTCGAATTTCGTGATATTATTAATATGTTTTAAAATTGGATCGCAACAAACTGAACCGGGCAATCTGCCCGGTGAATTTTTTTTGGAGTTCTATTATGTCCCTTAATGAAAGTCCCGATTGTAAAATCGAACATATCATTCATGCTGACGACATCGAGGTCATTGCCCAAGTTGCTACAACCCTTAAAGATGAACAAATGCAGTATTTCTCGGGCAATCTTGACTGTCTGAAAACGGACCTGCATAGCACAAAAGCCAGGCTTGGAATTAACCAGGAAAAGCTAAGTGCCTTTGAACTCAAAGGGAATAAGATCTCTTATGAAGCGAGATTCTGGTTCTATATTCCCGAATACGCTGCAAACCTCACCATCAACCAGTTGATGATACCCGGCCTTGACGTCGGCAAGATATACTTGAGAAATTCTAAACTCAAATACACTGCACAGGAACTCATCAACCTGATTTCAAATCGCATCATCATTGTTCCAAAGGGAACCAAGGTGCTTGAGGAAGGAATTCTGGCTGTACCGGTGATGCCTTTTGTGCATCTTCCCAACCCCAAGGTCCTGACTCCCGGATATTTGAAAGCTGCCATTCAAAAACATATCCCTCGTGAAGATCTATATTTTGTCCAGCCGGAGCAAAAGGTAGACCAGGTCATCGTGCCTGCCGGAAGCGGCGTCATAACCCATACGTCCCTTTTTACACAGCAAAACGAAATGTATATTATAGATCCGGAGCACTCAGATGCCAGGGTGGGAAGCACACACACCAACGGAATCATCTATCTTGAGCTTGTCGGGGGAGAAAAAGATTTTGTCAAAGAGATGGCGCATTTCGAAGTCTACAAACCAGCCTCCTCCGTGCAAAATGTTACGCGAAAGTTCTATATTGACCTAAACTCCGCCCTATTAGAAAAACTTTATGCGGAGCAGGCCGTTAACGAAAAAACCATCGCAGCCGTGAGTGAATCCGAAGGGCAAAGATTTATCAAGCTAAATGAAAGGTACGATCAACTGCTACATGAATTGAAACCTGATACCGCATTGATCCTGCAGGATTTCCCTAATCGTCGCCTTGCATCTTATCTCATTGTCGCCGCTGACCTTGGCCTTCTCAGTGATCTGACATTCAGAAAGGCCCCTGAAGAGGAATACTTTTTCCGGTCGGAGCACCTTGTCTTTATGAATACGCTTCAGGATATGGGGGTAAAGATTTATTGGAAGAGCCCTCTGCAAGGTGATTTGGTCTTATACAAACGGTTCTTTATGAGGTCTTCGATAATACCCTCATTTCATGAGGCCTTCAGTTCAAGGAAACTGGCCGCAATTTACGGTACTGCGGGAGCCGTAGATGCCGACACCCGAAAAGAAATCATAGACAGCATCAAGTCATTCAAGGATTTCCACGGCGGCATTTGCGGTATCCTCACCGGGGGCAGCGCCGGAAGTATCATGTCGTTTGTGTCCAAAACGGCATCTACTCTTGGATTGCTCTGTGGCGCCGTATATTGGAAGATTCCAGGGGTAGACATTTTTACCCATGTTGATTTTGCAGCGCATCTAGGGCGAAATGATTTGCTGGAAAGGCAGGAAATTTTATCTGAAACAACCGAGGCAGACATTTATTTCAAGGGTGGGGTCGGCACCAACCTTGAAAATGCCATTACCTTTGTAAAGAAGAAACTCGGTATTGGTTACTACAAACCCCAAATTTTTGTGGGAGAATTTTACAAACCGCTTCAAGACTTGCTCACTCATCTG
>JAOUGB010000093.1 GCA_029857875.1 Desulfobacteraceae bacterium
AACCACTTTTTTTAACTGCATCACCGGCATTTATCCTCCCACAACAGGCGACATGTTGATTATACCGCCTGGGAAAAAACAAAAGCGTTTAAACGGGCTCAAACCCAACCGCGTCACCGAGTGCGGCCTGGCCAGGACATTTCAGAACATTCGCCTGTTTTCCAATATGACGGTTCTTGAAAACGTCATGATCGGCCGTCACTGTCGCATGTCAGCCGGTATCGCCGGAGCGATTTTTAGACCCCCTTCAACGGTTAATGAAGAAAAAAATGTGGTCAGAGACAGCTATCTGATTCTCGAGAAGATCGGCTTGACAGACTTTGTCAATGAATTTGCCATGAATCTTCCCTACGGCGCTCAGCGACGTCTAGAAATTGCCAGGGCCATGGCAACCGACCCCTTTCTGCTTCTTCTTGATGAACCGGCTGCGGGAATGAATCCCCAGGAAACCCAAGAACTCGATGAGTTAATTCTATGGATTCGTGAAAATGAAAATATTTCCATTTTGCTCATCGAACATGACATGAAACTGGTGATGAGTCTGTCTGATCGAATTTTTGTCGTCGATTATGGAAAGAAGATCGCGCAGGGTACGCCTGAAGAAATAAAAAATAATCCAGCGGTCATAAAGGCATATCTCGGAGAGGAGATTGATGCTTAAACTGAAAAACGTAAAGACATATTATGGAAACATTCAGGCGTTAAAAGGAATCAGTTTAGAAATTTTAGAAGGACAGATTATCACCCTGATCGGCGCCAACGGTGCAGGAAAAACCACAACACTCATGTCAATTTGCGGCATCGTCCCTCCAAGGTCCGGCGAAATCCGGTTTATGAGCCAACCGATTCACCATTTAAGTCCAAATAAAATCGTTTCACTTGGAATTTGTCAGGTCCCTGAAGGCCGCCGAATTTTTCCGTATTTAACGGTAATGGAAAATTTGGACTTGGGGGCTTTTTTGAGAAATGATAAAAGAAATATTAAGCAGGATATGGCATACATATTCGAACTGTTCCCGATTCTGGCTGAAAGACGACATCAGGCCGGCGGAACCCTCAGCGGCGGCGAACAACAGATGCTTGCCATATCCAGAGCACTCATGGCCAGACCCCGTCTTCTTTTGATGGATGAGCCCTCTTTAGGATTAGCGCCTCTGGTGGTTAAGCAGATTTTTGAGATCATAAAAAAAATAAATGCCGAAAACAACACCACGATCTTTCTCGTAGAACAAAATGCCAATCTTGCGCTCAAGGTGGCACACAAGGGTTATGTTATGGAAAACGGACAGATAACCCTTGAAGAATCTGCTGAAAATCTTCTCTCAAACGAAAAGGTAAAAAAAGCGTATTTGGGATTATAGACCGAAGAAATTTTTTACCTTAAAAAATTTATTTCAGCCTGCGATTTCAAAGGAGCTTCAGGTATGATTAAATTTTTGGCTGGAAGCTGTCTGAGTGGACTTGTCCGCCTCGGGAGGATTAGGGATCGTTTTGAAAGAACCACATGCGATTTAACTTTATGGATGAAACCTCTTTTAATGCAGAGACCTTTATTAATAGCCCGGGCGGGTTCTTTCATTACGAGCCCTTATTCATGAGTTTTATCCGCCTTTGGCGTGATCTTTCAGCAAAAATTTAATTAACCTGAAGCGGTAATGTTTTCAGAAAGCTGAAGCGTTACTTTTCTGCAAATTCTTCAGGCGAGTGCTAAGTTTAACAGGATAGGCTTTATGATCCTGAATCGATTTGTATCCGTCATCTAAAGAGGCAAAATTTTTTTTGAATCTTTCCTGAAGCACTTGAAGTTGAGGATGCGGACGCAATAACTTTCCGTTTTCCATAACCTTTTCCAGCAATGGTTTTCCTTCAGCAATGACTTCGTCTCTTTGGCCGATGATATCTTCCGAATAGCGTCCGTTTTGATCCGACTTTCTAAAAACCTGCTTTTCACCGGCCAGGGTCACCTTGCCCGGGCTCAGCTTCCTCACGTCGCGCCCTTTAAACCGGACCATCTTATAGACAACATCAACAAAAGGAGCATCCGCAGAAACCCCGACTTTGGTCCCCACCCCAAATGCATCGATGGCGGCACCTTCCGAAATAACCTTGGCGATCTTAAACTCATCAAACCCGCTACTGGCAAAAATTATAACATCCAAAAGGCCGGCATCATCAAATATTTTACGAACTTCTCGACTGAGGCTTACCATGTCTCCGCTGTCAAGACGAACGCCGATGAGTGTATGACCCTTTTTTTGCATCTCTTTGGCCACGGCAGCGGCATGCCGCGCGCCCTCAACACTATCATAGGTGTCAATGAGAAATATTGAATGATCAGGAAATGTATCTGCATACGCAAAGAAGGCATCAATTTCGTTGTCAAAGGCCGAAACATAAGAATGGGCCATGGTTCCGGAGATAGGAATACCGAATATTTTTCCGGCCAGGACATTGCTGGTCGCCGTAAATCCGGCGATAAACGTGCTTCGAGCCACTTTGATTCCTGCATCCTGCCCCTGAGTTCTTCGCAGAGAGAAGTCAATCAAGGGACGGCCGGCAGCGGCATGAAAACATCGGGCCGCTTTGGAGGCAATCATGGTCTGAAACCCGATGGTGTTCAACACAAAAGTTTCAATAAGTTGGGCTTCAACGATGGGCGCTGTCACTTCCATGACCGGTTCATTGGCAAAAAAAACCGTGCCTTCAGGCATAGCATTAACCTCACCGGTAAAGCGGAGTTGTGCCAGATAATTAAGGAATTGTTCCGAAAAACGACCGGTACTTTGCAGGTAGCTTATATCCGGGTCAGAAAATTGGAAGGCTGCCAGTTCATCCAACACTTGCTCAAGACCTGCGGCCACAAAATAATTGCGGGTTGCATAAACGTCTCTGATAAACAGGGAAAATGTTGCCGTATCAAATACCTCATGGGCAAAATAACTGGCCGCCATGGTCAATTCGTAAAGATCTGTAAACAAAGGACCCGCTCGGTGTGATTCTGTCATGAGACATCGGCTCCGTATATCTTTTCCATCCGTTTCAAGCTGAATTGGTGCATCTCAGGATCAAAATCGGCAACCTCTTTGACAGGCACAGTGATTTTATAGTCGCGGTTTGCCAGTCCGCCCACAGTATCCATTACACAAATCGACGTACAGACACCCACCACCTCAACGTCATCAATGCCGGCTGATTTTAGAACATGTTCAAGATCGGTTCCGTAAAAACCACTGTATCGCTTTTTTGGAATCACCGTTTCACCGGCCCGAGGCGAAAGCTCAGGAATAACTTCACAACCCCAGGTTTCTGCAACGCTATGTTTGGGAAACTTCTCGAACTCTTTGTCATCTTCATCATGCGAATCCTGAAGATATATAACAAGATCCTTGCGATTTCGATAACTCGTTAGTCTCTCTTGGATAAAGGGAATAATCGATCTCGCCGTGTCGCCACAATACAGCGCTCCCTTTTCATCCACAAAATCGTTTAACATATCAACGATGATCAATGCTTTTTTTGGCATTCCCGCCTCCTTTTAACACTTAAGGGTTTATATTAAAATATGAATCTGAAATTTCAAGGAATTTTTGTCGAGTTTGAACATTCTTGACTATTAATCCTATTTAAGGTTATTTGTTTAACAACGGCTTATAAATAGTTTAAAAATCTTTCATTCGTTGTTTTAAGCCTTTTTGAGAGCGATAAGCTTTTAGAATTTATCCTGATCATATCGAGGCTAAATTTGTAGAACGCAATTCAAAATTTTTTATCATAGGATTTAAATGTCTTTACGCCGCCTTTTTTTTATTCTGTGCTTTTTAATTATCCAACTTCACTCAACTGCATGCATGTCGGAAAAGCTTCCGGTGATTGCCAGCATTTACCCCATTGCCGACATGGTTCAGCAGGTGGGCGGTGACCATGTTGACGTTACTTTTGTTCTGCCGGCAGGTGCCAGTCCCCACACCTTTGAACCGAAACCGAGCCTGGTAAAAAAGTTTTCATCAGCACGAATTTTCTTTATGGTCGGCGCCGGGCTGGAGTTCTGGGCAGAAAAATTCATAAATCTGGCGGGGCCTGGTTTGACAACGGTCGTTTTGTCAAAAGGAGTTTCACTGATCCACACCGCCGGACATCATCATGAAGACGAGGCCGAGCACCATCATGCCCGGTTAGGCATTTCAGGTCACGAATCGAGCGTTGCCAATCCACACATATGGATAGATCCCGTAATCGCAAAATCGATGGTCAATAAAATTACGGCTGCCCTTTGTGAGGTTGATCATCGGCATGTAAAGTATTATAAGGAAAGAGGACAAAGGTATTTGGAAAAGCTTGATGAACTCGATCAGATGATTCAAAAAACGATATCAACTTTCGGGATCAGAAAATATGTCTCTTTTCATGCTTCATGGGATTATTTTGCCAGGCGTTACGGCCTTGAATCTGCCGGTGTCATCGAAGCGGCTCCCGGCCGAAATCCAACACCGATACAGATTAAAAATATTGTGGCAATGATAAAAAAATACCATATTCGGGCTGTATTTGCAGAACCCCAGCTCAACCCCAGAGCTGCAGAAATCATTGCCAGAGAAGCAGAGGTTAACGTCCTTCTGCTCGATCCTTTAGGTGGTCCCAATTTGAAAGGACGCGGCACGTATATTGATCTAATTAAGTACAACCTGAATGTTATGCAGGAGGCCATGAAGTGAAACATACGGTCATGGATAAGAAAAATGATAAAGAACCCATTGTGGGCTTGGATGATGTATGGGTGGCATACGATGGCAAATGGATTCTAAAATCCATTTACTTAAACTGCTATCCCGGTGAAATATTCGGTATCGTCGGCCCTAATGGCGGCGGCAAGACCACTTTGCTGAATGTTATTCTTGGACTTGTGAACCCCCAAAAAGGCTCTGTTCAATTATTTGGAAGCCAACCCAACAAACAAAGCCGGCTGGAGGTCGGATATCTTCCCCAGATTTCCCATGCAGACCAATCTTTTCCGGTTACCGTCCTCGATGTGGTTCTCATGGGCCTATATGGTCGTATCGGCCTTTTCCACAGGCCCGACCGTAACAGCAAAACGATTGCCATGGACCTGCTTTCACAGATAAACATGGCTGATCATGCAAAAAGACCTTTTGCCGTGCTGTCAGGCGGACAGCAGCAACGGGTCAACATCGCACGGGCAATGGCTTCCAAACCGAAACTTTTAGTCCTTGACGAGCCTTCAACCGGTGTCGACAGCGTGGCTCAGGAAGATTTCTATGAACTTTTGGCAAAATTTAGAAATGAGCAAGGCATATCCGTCATCATGGTGTCACACGATATCGGGGTTATTACCTCCCACGCAGACCGGGTTGCATGCCTGAATGTTGAGCTTCACTATCATGACGAGCCGGACTTCTGTTTTTCACCGGATATAACAAAAAAGGTTTTTGGAAAAGACCTTAAAGTTATTGTCCATGATAATAAATGTGCAACCTGTTATCACAGGCATCAAGACCATGATTGATATGTTCAGCCTTCAATTTATGCAAAACGCCTTTTTGGCGGGAATGATGCTCAGCTTCGTTCTGGCGGTAGTTTCATTTTTCGTCGTGTTGCGTCGTTTGTCTTTTATCGGCGTTGGTGTGGCACACTCGGCTTTCGGCGGTGTAGCCCTGGGGGCGCTTCTGGGGATATCTCCAACACTTACTGCCATCGGTTTCGCCGTGGTCGTATCCAATGCCATTGGTTATATCGGGAAAAAGGGCCACCTGGGCACAGATACCGCCATCGGTATATTTTTCCCTTTAGCAATGGCTATGGGCGTTATTTTTATCGGAATGTCGAATCAATACAACGTGGATCTTTTTGGTTATCTTTTCGGCAACATTCTGGCGATTACCCGGCAGGATTTGATTATCACAGCAGTGCTTGGGGGGCTGGTGCTTCTTTCAACCGCGCTGTTTTTTAAGGAATTACTTTTTGTTGCCTATGATCGGGAAGTTGCTTTTGTCAGTGGAATGCCGGTAGCCTTTCTCGATCATTTTTTCCTGACCATCCTTGCCCTATCCGTGGTGATCAGTATGAAAATAATCGGAATCATCCTTGTTTCCGCACTCCTGGTGATCCCTGGAGCGGCTGCTTCACAAATAACCCGTCGTTATAATTCCATGATCGCCTTTTCAATACTCATCGCGCTGATATCCACCAGCGGCGGCCTCATTATATCTTATTATGCCGACCTGCCGTCCGGCGCAACGATTGTTACATTGGCGTCTCTTATTTTTTTTGCAACATTTGCTATAGGTCAAACACGCAAATAGAAGCTATCTCAAAAAAGTCTTTTGTCCCAATCTCTGTGTTGGGCCATCGTTTCAACTCCTCGACATACTTGAGTATGCCTGCGGGTTGAAACTCTGTTCCGCCTTGACCTTGAGCCAAAATCCTATTTTGAGATGGCTTCTAGTTAAAATTTCGACTGAGGGGAAAGAAAATAAAAACAATGGTGAGATGTCCGGGGTTAAGAATTTTCAGCAAACAGGAATGAAATTGCGTTTCGTCCTTTTTCTTTTGAAAGATACATGGCCTGATCAGCTCTTTTTATAAATTCTGACAGCGATTCTTTATTATAATATTCTGTTACACCGACACTGATGGTTACGGTGACGACATTTCCGGGTTCCGGAAAAAAGTTTTCGAATTCCACAGCGGCTCTAATCCTGTGGGCAACATTATTGGCCTCTTGTCCTTTGGTCTCCGGAAGAATAACTGTAAATTCTTCACCGCCATATCTGAAAGCGGAATCCATTGTTCTAAGACACGATTGGATAATCTGCCCTATTCTAACCAGAACTTTGTCGCCTTCAAGGTGACCGTATGTATCGTTGTACACTTTAAAGTTATCAATATCTAAAAGCAAAAGCGCGAGGGGGTGACCATACCGGCGACAGCGATCAATCTCTATTTCCAGCAAATGATAAAAATGTCTTAAATTGTATAATTTGGTGAGGCCATCTGTTATAGCAAGGTTTTCGAGCTTGCTGAGAATACGGTTGCGTTCCTTGGTGAGTCGTCTTTCTTTTAAGACTCTTTTCAATCTCAGCAACAGTTCCTCAAAACGAAACGGTTTGAAAACAAGATCGCTGGCACCTTTATTGATTGCTTCTTCATAAGAATAACTCTCACTGTAACCCGTCATTACAATGACATCGATATCGTAATTTTGTTTGATCTGAGATGTAAGTTGAAGACCATCCTTGCCGGGAAGCAAAATATCGGTTATGACAATTTGAATAGTGCCTGATTTTATTATTTCAAACGCCTCTTCCGCACTGGGAGCGGAGAAGGCATTGTAGTCTGATTTTGTTAAGAATTCATGTATGGAGTTTCTTATGGCATCATCATCTTCAACGATTAAAATGTTTTCACCCATTTTTCTCTGACTCATCCTATTCTTTTTCATTTAATTTAAAGAGATATATCGACACTTTTGGTGTTAGGCTTGACATGTTTAATATCATTTTGATAAAAGACTGCTCCTTGATAAAGCGCCGCGAGCATATGAAAACTTGTACAAGTTCAAAACATAACTTGAAAAAAAGATGGTGTCAACAGGCTTTTGACCGATGGTAGATGTAGAAAGATAGGTTAATAACTAAAATGAAAAACATAAGAAATTTTAGCATTGTAGCTCATATTGATCATGGC
>JAOUGB010000095.1 GCA_029857875.1 Desulfobacteraceae bacterium
GATGCCCGATTTTGTAAAGAGCACAATCAAAATAATTGCACCCTTGACATTATAGGCCGCAACACTTTTTATATTTCTTTCCGCTTCCACAGGGGCAAGGAGCGTTTCGTCCCACCTTTTTTTGGGTTCGCTTAACCGGATTTTTCTTTGCAGGTTCATCTCCGCTGGAAAAGACCAGTTTCTGTTCCTTAGGTCGTTGTAATTCGGCAATATTCTGGGGTTCGGATATTTGAATCCTGTACAAAATTCCCAGCGTCTCTTCCTTGATCCTGGAAATCATTTCCTGAAATAATTCAAACCCTTCCTTTTTGTATACGATGAGAGGATTCTGTTGTGCATACCCCCTTAGACCGATTCCCTCCTTCAGGTGGTCCATACTCAAAAGATGGTCTTTCCACAGGTTGTCAACCGTCTGTAGCATAACAATGCGTTCAAGATGTCTGAATTCTTCCGATCCCACGGAGGCCTCTTTTTCGTTATATACCGTCAGGCTGGAATCGGCGATCAGCTGGGCCAGCCCTTCCCGGGTCAAACCGTCCATGGTATCATCATCAATTTTATCCAGTCGAAAATTAAATTGCTTAAATACCGCCTTTTTCAATCGCTTCCAGTCCCATTCTTCAGGATGTGTTCTTTCGTCAGTAAAGCCATATGCGATCTCCTCGGCTTTATCATGAATCATTTCTTCGATGGCGGGTTTCAAACTTTTACCGTTCAGGGCTTCTCGGCGCTGTCTGTAAACGACTTCCCTTTGTTGATTCATTACATCATCATACTCCAGGAGCTGTTTTCGGATATCAAAGTTGTGTCCCTCAACTTTTGCCTGGGCATTTTCGATGGCCTTGCTGATGAGTTTGTTTTCTATGGGTTCACCGTCTTCCATCCCCAGCTTTTCCATAATTCCGGTGATTCGTTCGCCACCGAATATCCGCAAGAGATCATCCTCCAAAGCAAGGTAAAAGCGCGACGATCCCGGATCTCCCTGTCGCCCTGAACGTCCTCTGAGCTGATTATCAATACGCCGGCTTTCATGTCTTTCGGTTCCGAGAATATGGAGCCCGCCCAGCTCGGTAACGCCCTCGCCCAAAACGATGTCCGTCCCACGACCGGCCATGTTTGTCGATATGGTAACCGCTCCTTTCTGGCCTGCCAGCGCAATAATCTCCGCCTCCTTTTCATGATTTTTTGCATTCAATACCGAATGTTTAATTCCTCTTTTTGTCAATTTTTTTGAAAAACTTTCTGAAACATCAATTGAAATTGTTCCCACCAGAACAGGCTGTCCATTTTCGTTCAGTTCAACGATTTCGTTGATTGCTGCATCAAATTTCTCTTTGCGGGTTTTATAAATCACATCCGAATTATCGATTCGAATCATGGGCTGGTTGGTGGGTATAACCATAACGTCAAGATCATATATTTTTTTAAATTCGGCGGCTTCCGTATCTGCGGTCCCTGTCATTCCGGCAAGCTTATTGTACATTCTAAAATAGTTCTGAAACGTAACAGTGGCCAGTGTCTGGTTCTCATTTTCGATTTTTACGTTTTCTTTGGCTTCAAGTGCCTGGTGCAATCCTTCACTGTATCGACGGCCGGGCATCAGACGGCCCGTAAATTCATCTACAATAATAACTTCTCCATTTTTCACAATATAATCAACGTCTCGTTTGAAGAGGGTGTGTGCTTTAAGCGCCTGGTTAACATGGTGAAGAATTTCGATATGTTTTGGATCGTACAGGTTGTCGACCTTGAGCAATTGTTCCGCTTTCGCTATTCCTTCTTCGGTCATCACAGCTGATCGGACCTTTTCATCCACAGTAAAGTCACGTTCAGAAACAAGACTTGGAATGATACCGTTGACCAGATGGTACAGCTCCGTCGATTTTTCAGCCGGTCCGGATATGATCAAGGGTGTTCGAGCTTCATCAATCAAAATACTGTCCACCTCGTCAACAATTGCAAAATTGAGCTCTTTTTGAACGATGGTATCTATGTCAAACTTCATATTGTCTCTTAAATAGTCAAAACCGAACTCATTGTTTGTGCCGTAAGTAATGTCCGAACCGTATGCAACGCTGCGTTCATCATCATTCAGACCGTGCAATATACAGCCCACGGAAAGCCCCAGAAATTTATAAATATGCCCCATCCATTCTGTATCACGTCTTGCCAGGTAGTCGTTCACCGTTATAATATGCACCCCCTTTCCTGAAAGCGCATTCAGGTAAGCCGGGAGGGTTGCCGCCAGGGTCTTACCTTCACCGGTCTTCATTTCAGCAATCTTCCCCTGATGGAGAACGATGCCGCCGATAAGCTGAACATCGAAATGCCGCATTTTGAGGGTACGAATCGACGCTTCTCTTACTGTTGCAAAGGCTTCCGGAAGAATATCATCAAGGGTCTCACCATTATTCAGGCGCTCTTTGAATAAAGGGGTCTGAGCTTTTAGCGCTTCATCACTCATGGATTGCATTTCGGGTTCGAAGGCATTAATCTTTTCAACAATGGGGTTAATCTTTTTTAATTCCCGTTCGTTTTTGCTTCCAAATACCTTTGTTAATAAGTTCGTAACCATTTAATAATATATCCCTCCTGGAATCGGATGTTTTATTACCTGAATCTTGTATGAAAATTGATGAGAATCTTTATAATCCTTAATTGAAACGGGTTTAAACAATCACATAACATCATACACTTTACCCAAATGGCAAGTCGGATGATGTTCTTTTTTTTCTCATCAATTTTCACCCCAAAGGGCGAGTCGGAGGCTTTCATTACCTACGGTATGACACCTACGGCGTCTGCGTTATTAAGGACTCGCAATAGCCAGACTATGACTTCGCCCTTAAGTGCCTTGCATATGAAAGCTTCCGACTCGTGCGAGCTTCAGGTATCAAATTCTACATGCAACGAGAACGGCTTGGTCGTGATCCGTTTATTTTATATTGCATGCAAATTTTTGACCAATATATCATCAATCAATATATTTTGCAAAATACTGTTGAGATAATTTGTAAAGATAAAATTTTTCGATGAGAAAGAAAAGACAGGAGAAAAGAAAATTTGGGGATTCACAAACAATCTAGTTTAGAATGTATTTTTTGGGATTAACAGGAAGACCGTTTAATAAAACTTCATAATGGAGATGGGATCCGGTGCTGCGCCCTGTGTTGCCCATCATTGCAATGACATCACCTCTTTTGACCGCCTCACCCCGCTCTTTTAATGCCTTTTGAATATGCCCATAACGGGTAATCATCCCGTGCCCATGATCGATTTTCATCATTTTGCCATAGGAACCATTTTGGCCGACAAACGTTACAACCCCATCTGCAGTCGCAATAATCTCGGTTCCCTTTCGACCTGCAATGTCTAAACCTTTGTGGAATTCACGTAAACCGGTAAACGGTGAGATGCGATATCCGAATCCCGAAGATAACCATCCTTCTGTTGGGCGAATGGACGGTGTAGAAGACAGCAAATTGCGTTGGCTTTTAAGACCTTCATATAAAGATTCAAACACTTTTTCCTGACTGACTGAAGCTAAAGTCAGCTCCCGGGTCTGTTCATGCATTTCACGCAACAGGCTGTTATGTTTTTCGGTTAGGGGAAGCTCTGAGTCAAGATCTTCAGGAATTGAACCACCGACACCGAAAAGGCTGTCTTGTTCGGAGGATTGTTCTATGTTGGCAATAACCCGTATCTTTTGTTCAAATGTATTTAATTTAACGAGACTAGATTTCAATGAATTGATCTCATCTGCAAATTTTTGAATCTGCTTTCGCTGATTGAGAATCTCGTCAGATTGTTTGGCAATTGTATTTTTAACTTCCTTTTTGTTAAATGTAATCTTAAGGTTAAGATAATCGGCAAAGATAGCTGCGGTCACAAACAAAAAGAATGCTAAGAAACCGCTGACAATCCATAAATGGCGCCTGGAAACAGCCAACTGCTTCACAGTCTTGCCCGTATAATTTAAAATGTAAAAAGAAATTTTCTCGTCCATAATACTTTAAAACTTTTGACGGTGTATAGAACACCGATCTACAATAAAAGTTATTAATTTTAACATGTTAAAATTAATACATCTTATTGGATCACCAAACGCTAAACATCATATAAAAAACTCTCTCATAATAAATGAATTGACCGATTTTTTTAGGAGAGCTTCATTATTTAAAAAATTTTATGAATTCTATCATAAAGAGATTGGGTTTGTCAATAACCAGGACGATTTGGTAGTGTCCTAATTTGCCAATGCAACCAAACCCCCGATAGACCACACCCTATTATCAACCCCTGCTTCTGTTGCTGGTGTAGTCCTAAGCTTTCTGTGTATTTTAACAAAATTATAATGGGCAAAATGCTAAGCAACAGCCGCTTTTAAATTATCGGCCTTTTTGCTAAAAGCATTAGTTAATCTTGCAAAACGCCTCATTGACATTCTCATGGTTAAGTTCTGCTTTTCCACATAAGATATTGATATTTTTGATATATTTGGATTGCAAGAAGTAACCGTCTTTTCTTTTTATGTGACTTTAGGTGGACTATACCTACCCGCCCCGATAGGCTCCGCTTCATAGGACTTTACAATTTGAGCCTGATCCCAGAGAAATAGGCTGCGCCCCAGTTGAATAGGCTACGCATTCAACGGGATAAACATTTCACACCGATGGAATAAGAACTTAAAAAACATTCCATTGCGCCCCGATAAATCGGGATCTCCACAACCTTCCGACAGGCAGGCAGGCGTAGAAATTGGGCAAAAAGGTCGGTTTTGCAAAGGTCTCGATTTAAAGGCAGGGTGAATATTCGATTAAACACCGAGGAAAAGAGATGGTTATAGAATAACGGGGAAAGAGCGTCTCTCCCCGCTATTCTGGATGATAGAATTAAGCGATTCCAAGTTTAAATTTAAGAGATTTCAGTGTATTTTTCATCAGCATGGTAATCGTCATGGGGCCAACACCTCCGGGCACCGGAGTGATCCAGCCGGCAATCTCTTTGGCAGCATCAAAGTCGACATCTCCACTTAATATCGCGATCTTTTTTCCGGTCTTCTCACTGATCTTTTCGCCGACCCTGTTGACACCAACATCAATTACGCAGGAACCCGGCTTGATCCATTCGGGTTTTACCAGACCCGGAACCCCAGCGGCCACAATCAGAATGTCTGCACGCTTACAATGTGACGCCAGATCTTTTGTGCCTGTGTGAACGATGGTTACGGTTGAGTTGGCACCAACACCCTTCTGGAGCATCATATTGGCAATGGGTTTACCCACAATATTTGAACGACCGACCACCACAACTTCTGCTCCTTTTGTTTCAACACCGGCGCGAACGATCATCTCCTGTATACCGGCAGGGGTACAGGGCGGAAATTTAAGCTCACCGCCGCCAATCATGAGTCGTCCAACGTTGACCGGATGAAATCCATCCACATCTTTGTCAGGGTCTATGGCGTTTAATACCTTCTTTTCATCAACATGCTTGGGCAGGGGCAGCTGGACAAGAATGCCGTTGATGGTATCGTCATTGTTATATTTGTCAATTAAACCTAAAAGCGCTTCTTCGGAAAGATCAGCGGGCTGGCTGTCTTGTATCTCATGAAAACCGACGCGGTGGGCTGTTTGAATTTTTAGCGTCACATATGAGATGGAGGCGGGATTTTCACCTACCAAAATGGTTACAAGACCGGGCACAACACCGTATTTCTCCTTAATTTCCGCTACCTCTGCAGTAATTTCTTCGAGAATCTGTTCACGAATCTCAGTTCCCTTGATAAGTTTTGCTGCCATTTTCAATCTCCTTTCACCAATAGTTTAAAATTTTGATACTAACCTTTTATGTATTAGGCTTCCGTTGTTTATGTTTTAGTGTGTTTATGAATTCTTGGAAATTATTATAAGCGCGGTATTGTTTTCATAAATACAAAAAAGCTACAGGAATGATGAATAACAGAACGACACGTTTTATTAATCTAATAAAATCGTAATGTCAAGTAGTCTCGTCATTTGATTTTGATAAAGACATACTGATTCTAACAGAAAAACCGTTGTATCTGAGAAATCAAATTATCTATTGTCTTATTCTTCATTTTATTATATCGGATTTCAATAATTTGTAAGATATTTCATTATTAATTTTTTGCTTTACCATCCAATTTACCACTTAAAAAGGAGGAAACTGTGATGATCAGAAGAATCTCTATGTTTTTCTTGGGCGTTGTTCTTGGAATAACGTTGACAGCGACGAGCGCGCTCAGTGCAGGAGCAAAACCAACCAAACTGACCTTCAGTATTTTTTTCCCGCCTACCCACGGGCAGACAAAAGCTGCAATGGACTGGGCCAAAGAAATTGAAAAGCTCACCGACAATAAAGTGCAGATCACCGTTTTCCCCGGCGGAACCCTTACTAAAGCACCGCAATGCTATAGCGGCACCGTCAAGGGAATATCGGATTTGGGCTTCAGCCTTTTTGCGTATACCCGTGGACGTTTTCCGGTCATGGCCGCAGTTGACCTTCCTATGGGTTATCCCGATGGAAAAGTCGCTAGCAGGGTGGCCCAGGAGTTTGCAAAAACGTTTAAGCCCAAAGAGTTAAGCGACGTAAAAGTGCTTTACCTTCATGCTCATGGTCCGGGACTTTTACATACCAAGAAACCGGTAAAAAAACTGGAAGATCTGAAAGGCATGAAGATCAGGGCCACGGGCTTAAGTGCCAAGATTGTTGAAGCGCTTGGGGGAGTTCCTGTGGCCATGCCCCAGGGCGGCACTTATGAAGCCCTTAAAAAGGGAGTTGTCGAAGGGACGTTCGGCCCCATGGAGGTTTTGAAAGGATGGAAACAGGCCGAAGTCATCAAATATACAACCGAATGTTACAGTGTCGGCTACACCACCACCTTCTTTGTTGTAATGAATCTGGATAAGTGGAACGCGCTTCCAGCCGATATAAAGAAAATTTTCGATGAGGTGAGCGATAAATATACCGATGTTCACGGTACCGTATGGGACAGCACCGATCAAGAAGGCAGAAAATACACACAAAGTCTTGGCAACGAGATCATATCACTGTCTGACGAAGAGAGTGCCAGATGGCGAAAAGCTGTTGAACCAGTCATCAACGACTATATCGCAAATACTCCCGACGGGGATAATTACGTTAAGAAAATAAGAGAATTGATGAAAAAATATTCAAAATAGAGTGATGAATTTCCGGGTTGTCCTGGACAGACATGAATTGCCATGGACAACCCTTTTTTATTTTGACCTAAGCTGAGCGTTTCAAATTTTAAAAGGAGATAAAGTATCTTTTATTTTTTAATGAATTATCTTGATTTTTATTTTTAAAATTTAAAACCCTTCGGGCTTGCCGAGTTTTATCCGCCTCAGGAGGATTACCGAATCTGTAGCGTTATTAGATATTTGCAGTCCCGCTGCAAGCGGGACGGCTGCATCTCTCATGTCTTACATCTCCCCAAAGGTGGGATCTTACGACCGGCAAACTCGACAATCGCTCAATTTAGGTTTTAACCGATGTCGAGTCTTAACAACTCAAAAAATTTAAAACAAAATGCACATTTTTGAAAAATTGGGGCATGGTCTGGCAAAAAAAATGTACTGGGTTGCAGGAACAGCAATTGTTGCCATGATGTTA
>JAOUGB010000094.1 GCA_029857875.1 Desulfobacteraceae bacterium
AAAACTTGGGCACAATGCAGTTGCCATGCAGATCCCCATCGGTCTCGAGGTGGATTTTGAGGGCGTTGTTGATCTTGTGACCATGAAAGCGATCTATTTTGACGGACCCAATGGAGAAGACGTACGGATCGAAGAAATACCACAGAATCTTCTCGATGAAGCCATGAATCGGCGTGAAGAATTGATCGATGCGGCCTCGATGTTTTCAGATGAACTTACGGAAGCTGTTCTTGAAGAAAAGGAAATCACGGAAGATATAATTGTCTCAGCAGTGCGAATCGGCACGCTGACCCGCAAAATGACACCGGTCTTTATTGGATCTGCCTATAAAAACAAAGGCGTTCAACCGCTCCTTGATTCGGTTGTGAATTTTCTTCCTTGCCCGTCTGATGTGGAAAATACGGCCTTAGACCTGGATAAGGACGAGACTCCTGTTATCCTTTCCAATGAAATGAATAAACCGGTGGTTGCCCTGGCTTTCAAACTCGAAGACGGACAATATGGTCAATTAACCTACATCAGGGTATATCAGGGATCTCTTTCCAAAGGAGATGCCATTGTCAATGTGCGGAATGGGAAAAAAATCAAGGTTGGAAGGGTTGTCCGTATGCACGCAGAACAAATGGAAGACATCGAAACCATCCCGGCAGGATATATCGGAGCCCTATTTGGAATCGAGTGTTCCTCCGGTGACACCTTTGTTCATCCCGGCCTTAACCTGACGATGACGTCCATGTTTGTCCCTGAACCTGTCATCTCACTTGCAATTTTTCCCAAAGACAATAAATCCCAGATAAATATGTCCAAAGCCCTCAACAGGTTCAGCAAAGAAGACCCCACCTTTAGAACCTATGTTGACCATGAGACCAATGAAACGATTATCGAAGGGATGGGAGAACTGCATCTCGATGTCTATGTAGAACGAATGCGACGCGAATATTCAACGGACGTTACCACCGGTCATCCACGGGTGGCGTATAGAGAAACCATCACTCGAAGGGCCGAATTTAATTATACCCATAAAAAGCAAACCGGAGGCGCCGGACAATATGGCCGAGTGGCCGGTTACATGGAACCCTTCCCTGATGAACATTTCGTCTTTGAAAATAACATCATCGGCGGCAAGATTCCAACCCAGTTTATCCCTTCATGTGAAAAGGGCTTTAAGCAATCCATGGTCAAAGGGCCAAAAATGGAATTTCCCATTACCGGCATTAAAGTGGTGATTAATGACGGGGCATCACATTCTGTCGATTCGTCTGAAATGGCATTCATCGCCGCAGCCCGGGGTGCTTTTCGTGAAGGTTATTTCAAGGCCTCACCGGCTATACTTGAACCGATCATGAAAGTTGCCGTTGAAACACCGGCGGAGTTCCAAGGTGCTGTCATGGGCCTATTGAATCAACGGCGCGGGATCATTGTAGGGTCCCAGGACGAAGGTCCGTTTTGTGTTGTTGAAGCCAGGGTTCCCCTCGCAGAGATGTTCGGCTTTTCAACTGTTTTGAGATCGTCGACACAGGGTAAAGCCCAGTTTACCATGGAATTGGGCACTTACAAACAGGTGCCGCAATCCATTGCTGAAGAACTGGCCAAAAAGAGAGAACAAGAAAAAAAGAATCCTAAACCATAAAAGGAAAATGATTATGATAAAAAAGGAGTTGATCCTTCAGAATCCCTTGAGATTCCTGGAAAACGAAACCGGAGACATTCTCCTTGGAGGGGGCTTTGGGGCTGTGCTTGCACGAGCAGGCGTCGGCAAGACAGCAATTTTGGTTCAGCTTGCCCTTAACACAATTTTAAAAGGTAAAAATGTTCTTCATATCAGCCTGGATGATCCGGTTAAAAAACTTACGCTATGGTATAAAGAGGTCTTCAACCATCTTACGAAACAATACGAATCAATGGAAACGAATCCGATCTGGGAAGCCATTCTTCCCCATCGGTTTATCATGACGTTCAGAGTTGAAGGATTCAGCACTTCCAAACTCGAAGAAAGGTTGACCGACCTAATAGAACAGAATATTTTTTCACCCCAAGTGATCATTATCGACGGTTTTAACTTTAAAGAAAATGTGAGAACATCTCTTTCTGATTTAAAGCGCCTTGCCAAAAAACATTCCTTATATGTATGGTTTAGTGTAAAGACCCATCGTCATGAAGAACCCGGTCCCGACGGTATGCCGGCTCAGATACTGGAAGTTGCCGATCTGTTTGACCTTGTCATCCACCTCCAACCTGAAGGCAAAGAAATCCATGTAAAAACACTAAAGGGCGCAACTGCCGATTCCGACCAGCGCACATTGCTGCTGGACCCGGCGACAATGCTGGTAAAAGATAGCGAATCATTTTAAAGACCGAATAAAATCGTTTCTCGATGTTATAGGCGAGCCAGAAACCCGTATTTTTGATAAATTTGCTGGGCATCTGAAGATCTTATGAATTCGATAAACTTATCGGCATTCTCAGGATGCGACGCATGTTTTAATTTACAGATATAGTAATTTATCCGGTTTCTTTGATCCAAGTCTTCACCGGGCTCAATAACATCAAATGAAAGGCCCGAAGCCTTTGCATGAATGGCTTCTGTTGCCCATACAGGTCCTACATCCACCGTCTTTTTTAAAATCCTGAGCGGTGTCTCTCTGTGATGAACCACCGTAAAAATGGTGGTCCCTTCGGCACGCTTTTTCTCCATAATCCGATGTACCAGTTCATCGCCGCCTGCCTGCCGGTACATATCAATAATATGAAAAGCAATATCTTCGTTGGCGGGGTCCGGCTGCGAAATACGAATTGAATCCCGGCCCAAGTCAGCAACAGATTTTATCCGGGCCGGGTTTCCTTTCTGAACCATCAGCGTTAGACGATTGTGAAGATAAAGGTAGTAATTTTCTTTAAGAATATGTCCGGCTTCTTTAAGCGTCTCCATCGCCTTCTCGTTCACGGATGAATAAATATCGGCATGGACATCGATTTTTTCACCTCTAAAAAGCGCCCCTCCGGATAAAATCTGTTTGAGTTCGAGTCCCGGGGGAAGGGTTTCATAAAATATTTTCTCGATATCCGGATATTCTTTTTTAAAAGCTGAAACGATCTCTTTCATTACCATGAACTGATTTCCTGCCATAAAAAGTATCAGATCAGCAGAATCCGCAATTTCCAGGTTGTGAAGATCGTCTGCTCGATCAGCTGGAATAACGGGAAGATTTTTTTTATCCATAACACGACCTCATATATCTATCCCGGACAAGCCGGTTGTGGTGAAACGGAGATCCTGTCTTCATCAAAGCTAATGCCGGGGAGCAAATTGAAAATTGATGAAGACGGCCCATCACCATATATTTTTAGAAAAGGCGATATGAACCATGACATCGCAGCGTGACCCAATATTTGAGGATTCGTGACATATTTGAAACCGTATAAGCATTTTTTCTCATTTGTTTTCACATATCAATATTTTTTTGACACTTAAGCCTGTTTGTTCTATAGTTTTTTAATAATATCCCAAGGTTCGCACCTGAATTTTAATGAAAGCCTATCGTTTTATTTGATCTCGTGTTTACGATGAATGAAGCGAGCCATATGTTTTCTGAAAGGCGATATGCTTGTCATCAGATCTATTTTTCGAAAAGTGACTTGTGCAACAGGCCGTTAAACAGGGGGACGAGATAAAGAACCAAACGAAATATATCCTTTGTACCAGAAGCAAAAGCCAGCATCGAAAAGCCATTGAGGTCTGCCACAAATGTCAACACCGTCAACGCTGTGATGATTACCGGCAATCTCAGCAATCCGACCGGCAACCTGAATTGATCCGTGCACTCAACACTTTAATGCTGCACTTTGACAAAAACAATATCCCCCATGAAGATCTTGGATATTTCAAAAAAGAACTCGAAGAATTGGCTGCACTTTTCAGACAATAAAACAAAACATAATAGCCTGGTTCTATAAATCGAATCGATTTCAAAGGAGCTTCAGGTATGATTAAATTTTTGTCTGGAAGCTGTTTGAGTGGATTAGGGATCGTTTTGAAAGAACCAAAAGTGATTTAAGCTTTATGGATGCCATTCCTGTTAAAGCAGAGACCTTTATTAATAGCCTGGATAGGTTCTTTCATTACGAGCCCTTATTCACGAGTTCTTTCAGCTAAAATTTAATTATACCTGAAGCGGGAATATTTTCAAAAGACTAAAACCTTGAAAATCGCATTTATCCATTACCATCTCAAAACCGGCGGTGTCACTACCGTTTTAAGGCAACAGGTTGAATCTATATTAGACACGTGTGATCTGCTGGTCCTGTCAGGAGAGCCTCCAGAATCACCCTTTCCCTGCGATGTTGTCCACATCCCCGGACTCGGTTACGACATTTCTGGCCGAAATATGATGGAACCCGAAAGAGTAGCAACCGCCATCATTGAGGCAATTCACTTAAAATGGAATGACGGATGCGACCTTGTGCACATCCACAATCCAATACTTAAAAAAAACGCAAATTTTTTAAAAATTCTTAACGTGCTTAAAGAAAAAGGTCTCAAGCTCTTTCTGCAGATCCATGATTTTGCAGAAGATGGGCGTCCTATGTCCTACTTTGCTGAAGAAGAGTATATCGAGGACTGTCATTACGGTGTCATTAACTCGAGAGACTATAACATTTTGCTTGAAACAGGATTAAAAAAAGAGGGCCTGCACAAAATTTTCAACATCATAACACCCTTTCATTTCAACACGAAAGATGTAATCTTAAAAAATTATATTTTGTATCCGATTCGGGCTATCCGCAGAAAAAATATTGGAGAAGCCATTCTGCTGTCTTTGTTTTTCAAAAATGGGGCACCCCTTGTCATTACACTCCCACCCAACAGCCCGGCAGACATTATTAGCTACGAGGACTGGAAAACATTTGTAATTAAAAACGATCTGAATGTCATATTTGAAGCAGGCTTAACCCATGAATTTTCTAATCTTGTTTTATCCTCCGATTTTCTTATCACAACGAGCATTACCGAGGGGTTCGGTTTTTCTTTTCTTGAACCATGGACCGCTGAAAAATATCTCTGGGGAAGAAAACTTCCTGATATATGTCAAGACTTTGAACAAAATTCAATTCGATTGAACCATCTTTATACACGGCTGGATGTTCCGATGGATTGGGTCGATAATGACATGTTGTTTTACACGTGGAAGTCCGGCATGCAAAAAGTCAGCGCAATGTTCGGAAAAACAATCGACGACATTTTCATTAAAACCGCTTATGAAAAAGCAACGGCGAATGATGTCATCGATTTTGGATTGCTGAACGAACCCTTTCAAAAAAAGATCATATCAACTGTTCTGTCCAGCAGCACGAATCGAAAAAAGCTGATACGTCTTAACCCTTTTCTTTCAAACCCGGGCAGCGTATCAAACAAAGATGAGCTGATTCAAAATAATATGGAAGCTGTCCTTTTCAATTACAACCGACCCAAATACAGAGAAAAACTGATAGACATCTACACCAAGGTGGTCAGGGATAAAGTCTGCCAGAAAATAGATAAAAAAATTCTTGTTTCAGAATTTTTAAGATTAAACAAATTCAGCTTGCTCAAATGGTGCGATAATGCATGAATATGATCGGCTCTTACACTATATCGAACCCCTCTCACCACTTCCGACGTCTTTAAATCCAAGCAAAAAACTCAAAGAAAAAGTCAAATGTATCCTTTTTGACATATATGGCACACTCTTTATCAGCGGTTCAGGTGATATCAGCATTGCTCGGCAACAATCCCTACAAACTCAAAATTTAAAAAATCTTCTGGATAGATATCAAATAAAGAAGAAACCTCAAATTGTTTTAGATGATTTTTTCTCTGCCATAGACATCGAACACAAAAGGCTCAGAAAAACGGGGGTGGACTTTCCCGAGGTGAAAATAGACCGGATATGGATGCGTGTTATAGAAATTGAAGAACTTGACGCTGTTCGAGCCTTTGCCGTGGAATTTGAACTGATCGTCAACCCTGTATATCCCATGCCAAATCTTGAAAAGATGCTATCGGATTGTAAAAAATCAAAGGTTCCGATGGGCATTATTTCAAATGCCCAATTTTTTACCCCTTATCTGTTCAGCTGGTTCCTTTATTTAAGCCCGGAAGATCTCGGATTTAAGTCTGATCTAATTTTTTATTCTTACAAATCGGGACATGCAAAACCATCGCCTTTTATGTTTGAAGCTGCCGCCAAAAACCTCAGAAATATGGATATCTCCGCGCATTCAGTACTTTATATTGGAAACGACATGCTAAATGACATTTACCCTGCAAAAATGGTGGGGTTTAAAACCGCGCTTTTTGCAGGCGATGCCAGATCCCTGCGCCTGAGAGAAAACCACCCCAAATGCCAAAACCTTTCCGCCGATCTTGTCATCACCGACCTTGTTCAAATTCTCGATCTCGTAAAATAGCTATCATTTGTGTATCGATTGAGTTTTTATATGGGATGAGGGTATAAGGGGATGAATTAAAGCGGTTTAATTCTTATTTTACTGCCGTATTTATCTCGATCAAGATTCCAGTCAGAGCTTTCGCCGGCGTCTTTGGGGATATCTTCCTTTATGAGAACATTTTTTTGGTTCTGGTTTAGCTTAAGCGAAGAGTAGATTCCACTGATTATTGTATCGGCAAAAATGACATCAGTAACTTTAACTTCGGGAACTCCCTTTTCTGAGGTTGACCATTCAACAATTTCTGATATTTTTTCCCTTAGATCCTGAATTTCTGTTTTTGAATCTTCGATTCTTTGGGTAAGATTATCGATTTCGGTTGTAATTTGATCTTGTTTATTAAAGAGGCTTTCCAGTTTCTTTTCTCTGTTTTCTATCTCTAAATCCAATTCAGAGAGCTTTACTATGGCACCTTCGAGTTGAGCCTTGTCTCCTGTCTCTTTTATTTTTTCTATTTCTTCTGATAGTTTTCTTCGTTTTACAACGGTACGATCTTGCACTTGTGCCATGTCAGCAATCACCTTTTCGATGATAGCCGGTTCATTTTCTATTTCCTTTATTCGGCGATGACACTCTGTCTGCTCTTGTTTTTTTAGCGGTATAATCTCCTTTATTGCATTGATGTCCTCTTTTACTTTTTCATCGTATCCGATGCTAAGACTGCAAGGTTTTGATATTTCAGATCCGATCTGGACGGCCTGGATTCCCTTTTTTGCAGAAACCCTGGAGGATAAAATTGGACCATTCTTGGCAATGCATGCGCCACTGGTATTAATTTTAGAATCGATAATTTCTTTCACTACAAGGACATCGCCCAAGACTTCAATGTCTGATTCATGAACATACATGGCGCTGATACTGCCGCCGCCTTTTATTTTTGCCCCGATAATCCCTCCGTGAACATTGATATCACCGTCCATCTCTATTTCAGCCTTGAGTATCTCATTTGCCTTAAGACTGTTGCCTCTTACACGGTATCCACTATGAATGGTACCGATAACATCAATTTTACCATCGAAATCAACATGTCCGGTTTTTAAACCCACCCCCCCTGAAATTTCAAGTCTCGGTGAAACGTAGACCTTACCGACGGCTGAAATCTCAGGTACACCGTCGGTTTCTGCATAAATTTTAAGTTTGTCTTCGGAAATTGAAGTCCCTTTTCCCTTCCGA
>JAOUGB010000096.1 GCA_029857875.1 Desulfobacteraceae bacterium
CGGTTAGATCCATCATGTGCTCATATGTCGCGAAGGCTTGATAAAATTCGAGCATGGTAAATTCCGGATTGTGCCGCGTAGAGACTCCTTCATTCCTGAAATTTCTGTTGATTTCGAAAACCCTCTCAAATCCGCCAACAACCAGACGTTTTAGATACAATTCAGGAGCTATTCGTAAAAACAGGTCTATGCCCAAAGCATTATGGTGCGTTATAAATGGAGTCGCCTCCGCTCCTCCCGGGATAGGCTGCATCATCGGCGTTTCCACCTCAAGAAAATCGCGGTCCAAAAGGAATGTGCGTATAGCCTGAATGATTTTGCTCCGTTTTTCAAAAATATCTCGTACATTTGAATTCATTATTAAATCAATATAACGACGACGATACCGTTTTTCAGGATCTTTGAGCCCATGAAATTTTTCCGGCAAGGGTCGAGTTGATTTACAAACAAGCTTCAACTCACTGGCGAGAAGCGTCCACTCACCTGTTTTGGTTTTGAACATTCCACCTTTCAAACCAACGAAATCCCCAATATCCATCTGCTTAAAAAGACTGTAAGATTGGTTTCCTATTTTGTCTTTTCTCACATACGCCTGAAGCTGTCCCGTACGGTCCCTAAACCTGATAAAGGCGGCTTTTCCAAACCGGTTTACAGCCATCATGCGGCCGGCAACAATAAAAACAGGATCATCCTGTGTAAGAGAATCCGGCGAATTCTCTGTAATCTTCATAATATCTCGGACAGTATGCAACACTTCAAAATCGTTTGGAAAAAGATTAATATTGTTATTTTTCAAGTCTTCGAGCTTCTTTTTTCTATTTTCTATGATTGCGCTCTTTTTATCCATATGCTTTTGCCTAAGTTGAGCGGTTGCTAAAGTTGCCGCAGATTCAAAACAAAGTGCATGAAGCTAATATCTATCTCAAATGCGCTTCAACGCAGATCTAAGATTCCCGTCTCTGACAGGGGAGATGCGGTGAGATCGGCGATCCTGAAGGGTTTCAAATTCAAATAGTAATAATTTTTACTGAAACAAATCTGTTCCCAACGAGTGAACCTTACCAATAATTCATTGGCAATGCCTTTTATAAACTAACATTATCAATACATCAGAATCAACATATCAGAGTTTGAATAGAAAAAGACACCTTATCGAACGATTAAACTTGGTTTGGTAACCTATTTGCATATAAGTGTCAAGATTAAGTTGGTATATCTATTCGATTTAATTTCCAAGTAAATCTCGTCCCCTTACCGACCTCACTCTCAACTTCAAGCCAGGTATTATAGGATTCAAGGATTCTGTGAACGATGGAAAGTCCAAGCCCGGTACCGCTTGATTTAGTTGTGAAAAAGGGATCAAAAATTGATTGTATGAGCTTTTTCGTCATTCCACAACCCGTGTCACTAACTTCGATACATGCATAGTTATGCTTCAAAGGATATGTTTTAACCTTAATAAGACCCCCACCCTCAATAGCCTCGGCTGCATTTAGAATGATATTCCACATGACTTGGCGCAGGTGAACAGGGTCCATTTCAACCCAAATATTGGGGGAAAAATCGCTCATAATCGAAACTCTGCGGCTGGTATCTTGATTTTTTTGAAAAAGTTTGATGGTTTCTGCCAAAGCGCTTTCAAGATCTACTCTCTCGATTTTACCGGCCGGTGGTTTTGCGAACAAAAGAAAATTACTCACAAGGGCATTTAACCTGTCTGTCTCACGCAGCACGATCTGCATCAGCTTATCATGTTCGGGATCATAGGGAATTTCTTTTCTTAAAATCTGGATGGACCCCGCCAGTGACGCCAGAGGATTCTTGATTTCATGGGTCATGCCGGCCGCCATTTCACCCAGATAAGCCATCTTTTCCACACGTTCTAAACGTTCTTCCATGACTGAAAGCTCTTTTTTTGTCCTCCTCAGCTGCTCTGACAGTAAGCCGCTTAAAAAAGCCACTGCAAAACAAGCCAACATGGTGATCACAACCTTAAAAAATACAAGGTTCCAGGCATAGTTGCCAATTGAACTGCTCTCTTTTAAAAAATAAGGGTCAATGATACCGTAATATTCGAGGTTGATCAGAATACCGTACTGGATACTGCAAAAAGAAGCCATGATCATACTCCCTTTTCTAAAAATGATCATGCTCGAATAGATAATGACAACCAGATATAGAAAAGAAAAAATACTTGTGAAGCTGCCGGTAATAAAAATGATTAATGTTACTAATAAGGTATCGATCCCGATTTGGATATAGGGAAAAAGTAATCTTGTTTTTACAGTACGAAAAATAAAGGCGTAGTAAATTGAAAGCAGAAATATGATGACGATAAGACCATGAAGAACGATGAAAGATTTGTCCGGGGGAAAAGAATTTTCTTTTAGCTGGACAATAATTGTTGAGCCCAGTAATAATGAAGCAAAAAGGATTCTAAAGAACATAAGCCATTTGAGCTTATGATATAAATCTTCTTCAGGCGTTATTGAAGAATTTCTCATAATGTTCAATAGAGGCTTTATGATTTATCAACCCAACGCCGATGCCATTTTGAAAATAGGCAAATACATAGACACAACCAACCCGCCGATAACCACACCCAAAAATACAATCATAAACGGCTCTATCAATGCAGTCAGGTTCTCCACTGCCTGATCGACTTCCTCTTCATAAAAGTCAGCAATTTTTGTTAACATTGCATCAAGGGCGCCGGTGGATTCGCCGACAGCAATCATCTGGCAAACCATTGACGGAAAGACCCCGCTTTCAGCAAGCGGATCTGACATTGTTCGCCCCTCTGCAATGGCAGTTCGGGTATCAAACACAGCTTTCTCAATGGTTTTGTTACCTGCTGTTTTAGCAACAATTTCAAGCGCATCTAAAATCGCAACCCCGCTGGAAAGCATTGTCCCGGTGGTTCGTGTAAATTTGGCAACAGCGGCTTTCCGAACCAAATCCCCGAATAACGGCACTTTGAGTATAAAATCATCCATCAAGACTTTACCTTTTTCGGTTCTATAAAAACGCCGCATTGCGTATATAAATATTATTGTCGCGCCGATAATATAAAAGATATTGGATTTAACAGCCCTGCTCATATTAACGACAACCTGGGTGGCCACCGGCAGCGCACTTCCCATGCCTGAAAACATTTCCTCAAATACGGGAATCACAAAAACCATGATAATAGCAACGACGACGATGGCGATAACAATCGTTACCAGGGGATACGTCATGCCGCCTTTTATTTTGGCTTTAAGCTTTGCAGCTTTCTCCAGGTACGCTGACAGCCTTCTCAAAATCATATCCAATATACCGCCGGCTTCCCCGGCTGAAATCATATTTACAAAAAGATCATCGAACTGTTTGGGATACTTTCTCAATGCTTCTGCAAGGGTTTGCCCGCTCTCAACATTCATTTTAACTTCTTTGAGCATCTTTTTAAACGTTTTGTTGTCATTCTGAGCATAAAGAATATCAAGGCACTGGATGATAGGAAGTCCGGCATCGATCATGGTCGAAAATTGTCGACAAAAAATTATGATATCGGACCCCTTCACTTTAGGCTGCATAAAAGAGACATTTTCAAAGAGATCCTTTGGCTTCTTTTTAATTTTGGCAGAGGTTATTTTTCGTCTGGCAAGTTCCGAACGGACAACATCTTCAGATGGTGCTTCCATTTCGCCTTTTTTGCTCTTATTATGTCGATCCTTCCCTTTCCATAAATAAACCGGCATGATCATTCCTCCTTATAATGGAGACAACACAGAGTATATATAAACTAAATACTATCATAATACTGGTCATACAACAACAGATTTACGGAATTTATTGCTAAATCGGGTATTATACCGCTTGATAAAACCATTCATATGGCATATGTTTAATATTCGATATTTTCTATCAAAAACTTTAAATCATTTGTAATAATAATTTTAAGCCGCTCAAATTATCTTTATCTCCAAATTCACAATATGAAAGAATAAAGGCTTATAAAGGTGTCATCGTGACACAAACGCAAAAAAAACATACCAAAGGCCTCACCGTCATCACGACACACATCAACGCTGACTTTGATGCTTTGGCTTCGATGCTTGCGGCGCAGAAATTGTATCCTGGTTCCATGGCGGTTTTTCCGGGTTCTCAGGAAAAAAATTTAAGAAATTTTTTTATAAAATCAATGGTATATCTTTTTAATATGGCTGACATTAAAGATATCGATTTGGATAGCGTTAAAAAGCTGGTCCTGGTGGATACCCGGCAGGCAAGTCGTATCGGAAAACTTTCAGCCGTACTGGAACGTCCGGATGTTGATATCCATATCTATGATCACCATCCCCCAATGAGTAACGACATTAAGGGTCATTACGAGATTCATTGTGCAACCGGCGCCACGGTTACGATTCTTACAGAAATCTTAAGAGAAAAGGAAATCAAAATTTCACCTGATGAAGCAACGATCTTGTGTCTCGGCATATATGAGGACACGGGCTCCTTTACTTTTCCAAGCACAACAGAAAAAGATTTTACAGCCGCCGCTTTTTTGCTATCAAAGGGCGCCAATTTAAATGTTGTTTCTAACCTGATTTCAAGGGAGATAAGCCCTGAACAGGTGGGACTTCTAAATGACATGATTCAAGCCTCAACCCGTTATAATATTGATAGTATCGAAATTGTCATTACAAGTGTATCGACGGACAATTATGTGTCCGATTTCGCCTTTTTGGTCCACAAAATGGTTAAGATGGAAAACCTTGATGCAATATTTGCCATCGCCCGCATGGGAGATAAAATGTATATCGTCGCCCGAAGCAGAATACCGGAAGTCGATGTGGGCGCTATTGTCACTCCTCTGGGCGGTGGAGGGCATACATTTGCAGCAGCCGCAACGATCAAAGGCAAGACTTTGGTACAGATTGAGAACGAGCTGATAGAAATTCTTTACAGTAAAATCAAATCTCGTAGTCGGGCAAAAGATCTTATGTCATCGCCGGCTATCACGGTCGATGAAAACGTTTCCTGTAGAGACGCCGGAAACCTTCTTACCCGTTATAATATCAATGCACTTTTGGTTACCCAAAAAAATAATGGCAAAGAAAACCTTCAGGGTTTTATAACCCGACAGATTATCGAAAAGGCCATGTATCACGGGTTAGATCATATTCCCATAAAGGAGTATATGACAACCGAAATGGCATCTGTTGAATCCGATTCCGAGTTAGCCGAAATACAGGAAAAAATTATCGAAAATAAGCAGCGTATCCTTCCTGTTGTTGAGAAAGATATCATTTCAGGTGTGATTACCCGAACCGATCTGCTCAATATTCTGGTGCGGCAATCCAGACACACGGATTCAGATTCACCTGATTTGTTGAAGGACCACGTCCACGCAAGAACTAGAAACATCCTCAAGTTTATGAAAGAGCGTCTTACATCGCGAATTATTGATATCCTTAAAACCATCGGAGAAAAAGCTGAGGAAATCGGTTATGACGCTTATGTTGTCGGCGGATTCGTGCGCGACCTGTTTTTGTATCGGAATAATGAAGACATCGATATTGTCATTGAAGGAGACGGCATCGAATTTGCGAAAAAATATGCGAAAATCGTAGGTGCCCGTATTCATTCCCACGCAAAATTCGGTACTGCTGTAATTATATTCCCGGACGGTTTTAAAATCGATGTAGCTTCCGCTAGAATGGAATATTACAAATTCCCGGCAGCGCTTCCTACAATTGAAATGAGTTCAATAAAACTAGACCTTTATCGGCGAGACTTCACCATAAATACATTGGCTATCCAACTTAACCACGGCAGGTTCGGCCTGTTAATCGATTTTTTTTCGGCCCAGAAAGATCTTAAAGAAAAAATCATCAGAGTGTTGCACAATTTAAGTTTTGTGGAAGATCCAACCCGGGTTTTCCGTGCCATCAGGTTCGAACAGCGCTTCGGCTTTTCAATCGGAAAACTGACTTCAGGATTGATCGAAAATTCTGTAAAAATGGGTTTTTTCAAACGGCTCAGCGGAAGAAGGGTATTTGCCGAACTGCGTCTGATTCTCGAAGAAGAAAATCCTTTATCCGCCATTTTAAGGATGAATGAATACCATCTCCTTCATGTTATTCATCCTTCCATAATATTGAATAATGATTTGATATCATTATTCAAATCGGTTAAAAAGGTGCTATCTTGGCACGATTTGCTTTTTCTTGAAGAACCCTATATGAAATGGGCTGTCTACTTTCTGGCACTGTTAAGATCCTGCGACAAAGAGACCGTCAGTGAACTCTGTAAGCGGTTTGAAATCGCGCCGAGACATAGGAGCATCTTTTGCAAGGAACGCTTCGAGGCAGACAGGTTTATCTCATTTATAGAACGAAATCTTCCCGCAAAAAACAGTACCATTTACAGGGGAATTTCCGTTTTCAAGATCGAGCTGATTCTCTATATGATGGCAGCAACGAAAAACGAAGCGCTAAAACGGTCCATCTCCAATTACTTTACACAGCTAAGGCACATCGAGACGTCGATCAAAGGGAAAGATTTGAAAAAACTCGGCCTCGAACCCGGTCCGATCTACCGTGAAATCTTGGAGGCTGTCCTTGATGGTAAATTAAATGGTCGTATTAAAACACGCAGTGAAGAACTTGCCTTTGTAAAAGATTATGTTCAGTAATATAAACCTGAATCAGATTGTTGTGATGATCGTTCCGCTTTTATTCTCCGTTACCATACATGAGGTTGCGCACGGATATATCGCTTTACGAATGGGAGATCATACTGCACAAAAAGCGGGGAGATTGACGCTCAACCCCATTAAGCACCTGGATTTCTTTGGATCGTTGCTCTTGCCACTCATATTAAAATTGACCGGTTCACCGGTAATATTTGGTTATGCCAAACCCGTGCCGGTCAATTTTTCTAATCTTAGGGATGTTCGGAAAAGTACAATCTATGTCGCCTCGGCTGGAGTTTTGGCCAATTTTATACTCGCGTTTTTATCGGGGGTTCTCTTTCAGATTCTGACTTATTATAAATGGTTATGGCAAACATCCATCTTCAACCCTTTTATTATGGACCTCTATTCTATGCTATTTTACAGTGTGGTGATTAATTTGGTCCTTGCCATATTTAACCTGATCCCCATACCTCCCCTTGATGGAAGCAAAATACTTGCCATGTGTCTGCCTGCGCCATTAAGAATCCAGTTTGCCCGTTTGGAACGATTCGGCATGATCATCATTATTTTCTTGCTTCTAACAAATCTTCTGGATAAATTACTGTCATTTTTTTTGACCCCGATGTTCAATATTTTGCTGGGAAGATAGTGAAAACCGAGTTGATCATCAATGTTTCTGGTCTGGTATACGAAACACTTACCATATAACCGGTTAATTTTACAGTGTTCAATAGACACTTAAATCTGCGGCAGAGGAGATTCTAAATGACAGTGAAAAAAAGGATATTAAGCGGAATGCGTCCCACCGGACCACTTCACCTTGGCAATCTGCACGGCGCACTTATTAATTGGGTAAACATGCAAGAACAGTATGACTGCTTTTTCTTTATTGCCGACTGGCATGCTCTGACCAGTGATTATGAAGATACCGCACATATCTCAGAATATGTCCGAAACATGTTAATAGACT
>JAOUGB010000097.1 GCA_029857875.1 Desulfobacteraceae bacterium
GGTGAATTAAGATGATAGCAATTTTTTCAGCCTCTTGTGGGTTCTCTGCCTTTACAAATTTCGTTGCATAAAACCCAAACTTCTTGAGTTCACCGTCAAGATTGAGGAGGAAATTCTTCCCATGGAGTTTAACCTTGAATCTTTTCATCAAATTCTCTTTTCCGGCTGACATTAGATATTAAATAGTCGGCGTGATAACTGGTACTCTTGCCAGTACGCCAACTGAAAGTCAATTGATTCTGATTACATATACCATTAAAATGAAATAGGCAAACCCCGAAAAAGGATTCACGCTTAATCAAAAGCGATATCACACGATTTTTTATAAACATGATACGTGTGTTTTATAGCAGGGATCAACAGCGATGAATAGGTTCCGGACAATTTTTATTCATTGATTTAAAAATAGATTTTCCCAATACCATTGATCCTTTGAGTTCAATCCGCATCAAATCCTTTACAGCCGGTTGTCAGGGCGTGTCTTTTTGAATGAGGATAGTTACGGCAATGGGTTGGTTTCGTATGATGTATCCGGCAGATATATTTATCATTATTCGGGAGTCTTTTCAGCCATGGGCATCTGCCAAGCTCTTCACCGGTTTCCTGATTAATCCAAATATCATTAAAAAAAGAACTCTGATCGACAAATTTGAGAATATCGTAGCGATCTCCCGATTCCCACCGGTTAACATCTTCGTCCAGTACAGAATTGCAGTAAGCATCGGAAAGATTTATGCAGCAATGACCGCACTGTTTACAACTGAATTTTTCCATTTCCGTTTCCACCCAAATCCCTTCTTCAATGCCTTCCGAACCAGTATCCGCATGTGAATTGACCCAAAGGACTTTTGTATATACAAGGGCAATATCTTCCGGCAATTTGTCTTCAAGGGCTCGTGTTAACAGATCTTCAAATTCGCTCCAGTGGTAAAATTCTTCATCATCCAATTTCTCCGGTTTATGCATGATACCGACGGCTTTGTTGTCCATAAGAGTATGAGTTCCTTTGTTTATCCTGGCTTTGCCGCCCTCAAGAAAAGAGAAAATCTCCGCTATTTCCTCAACACAATCCGGTCTTAAAAGGCAATCAATAATCTCCCTTATAGCTTCTCTAATTGTTAGAAATTTTATATGCTTTTCCATAATGATAATTTCATTGGTGCCAAAAACATGTTTTCGTCAATTTATTGTCAACCTTGTCTTTACAAAGAACATTCAGTGGATGTTATTAAGAGATGCTTTATTATCGGTTATATAGGGCCGAATCTTGAGTGTCCGGCCGTCTGTCCTCATGGATACGGCGCCGTTATGTGCGGTTTCAAACACACGGCACCCCTTTGCCTGATATCGTTTTAAAACCAACGGGTGGGGAAATCCGAATCTGCTTTTCCATCTCGATGATATAACGACAACTTCGGGTTTTACCTTTTCCAGAAAAGGTTCGGTGCTCGATGTTTTGCTGCCGTGATGCGGCGCTAAAAGGACCGCGCTCTTTAATTTGTTACCTACCGTCGAAACTAGCTCATATTCCGCCCGTGCCTTGATATCTCCGGGAAACAAAAAGGATACTCCTTTGAACGACACCTTTAATACCAGTGAATTGTTGTCCAGGTTGCGCCACGTTTCCATCCGATTTTTTTCAATAAAATCCACCGGCGGATACAATACGTCGATTTGAACGCCATTTATATCGTGAACACCCGTGATCTTGCCATACGCCGGTATTTGAATGTTGTTCTTTTTAATGGTTTCCACGAATAATCGATACCCAAAGGTATTGGCGGTTTCATGGTTTGTCCACACATTTTTAACATGGAAATTTTCGGCAATATATATCAGGCCATTTAAATGATCGCTGTTGGCATGGGAGAGAACCAGGGTATCAACGGTCCGAATCTTTTTTCGCCATAAAAACGGCGCAACAATACTCGCCCCAACATCAAACACCCGATTGTCGGAAAACCCGCCGCCGTCTATCAGCATGGTACGTCCGTACGGAAGTTCCAAAAGCGCAGCATTGCCGTGCCCAACATCGATCATGGTTACCCTTAGATCATCGCGCCAACACCGCTGGTACAACCCGTGACCGACATCCGCGCTAAATACTAAACCCGTCAGCAGGAAAACAATGACCGCCGGCTTTTGAATTGATTTTTTGTTATAGCGACTCCGGACCCTGCTTAAATCCAACGATGTTCCGGTTTGAACCCATTTGAGGTTCAACAGCGCCCAAAACAGAATGTAAAAACAGACGATCTCCAGGTAATTTGGGGTCACGCTCTTTATCGCCGCAAAGGACCATCCGGATATCACAGTGATGATCTTTATGACCTGTTCCAGAACCGCCGAGGCGACTTTGAGTAAAACCAATGCGCCGGAAACCGAGAACGGACAGATAAATATCGCCAGTATTCCCAATGGAACCGCCACAAAACCGATCAGGGGAATAAAGATAATGTTTGCCGGAATCCCGACCAGGGATACCTGATTGAAATAATACATCACAAGGGGGAGTGTCCCCGCAACAGCAAAAAAAGATGTCATGAAAAAATAATAGAGTTTTATGATTGTTTTTGACCACTTTCGTTCTCGGGTTCTGTTTTGGCCCGATGGCCAAGGTATCGGGATTCTGGAGAGACCGTATATGATGGCAAGAACCGCCGCAAAGGAGAGTTGAAATGAAATTGAAAAAAGAGAAGGCGGATGGACGATCAGAATCAACATTGCCGCTATTGCCAGGGTATTAATAAGGTCATTTTCTCTTTCAAATAAAAACGCCATCAAAAATACGATAACCATGATCACCGCCCGTTGGGTGGACGGCGACATGCCTGAAAGAAGACCGTATACAAGTACGGGAACGACAGATAAAACGACAGCACCTTTTTTCGTCCAGGCATTTAATAAAAAAAATCGGATATGAGATAACATCCATTTGAAAAATAAAAATGAAGCCGTCGCGATAATGCCGATGTGAAGTCCTGAAATAGCGAGAAGGTGTCCGGCACCGACCCGGTTGAATGCCTTTCTCAATTCAGGAGATATCGCGTTCCGGTCACCCACAATCAGCGCTTTTAACACGCCCTGCTGTTCTTTATCTCCAATTTGGTCGATAAGATTGGACATCCGATGACGTGCACCCGAGATGATGGCACCCACCCCTTTCCCCACATTTTTTTCGATCAGGGTCAGTTTGTGTGCGGAAACATAGGCACTACCCCAAACTTTCTTGAAAGCCATATATCGTTGATAATCAAATCCTCCGGGATTGTTGAAATTGCGAATGGATCTGATTCTACCCCGGAAAACAATCCGATCCCCCGTTGACAGATTGAGCGCATCCCCTGAAACAGTTAACCGGATCCTTCCCTTCACAGGAAATGGCTTGCTTTTGCTTTCAAGGAATTCTGTACGAAGAATACACTTTTGCCGATTCAAATGCTTGGCATCGGATGTGACAATAACACCGGTTATTTTCCACGGATGCGTGTCCATAAAATGGATGACATGGTTGGACGGGAATGTAGGGAAAACCCATGGTTGTATGGACAGGTAGCCCAGGGCAATCAAAAGAACAAGGGGAAAAAGTTTAGGCGTTCTCTTTTTTCGAATGAAAAAAAGTAGTGTGGCTGCACATATCGAAACAACGATAACCATCCATGTGCCGTACCCCGGGAACCAGGCGCCGACGACAATTCCTGAAATCATCGATAAAAGGAGAGGAATAACCGGACGGGAGTAAAACATTGTGGTTCCCATTTATATCATTAAAATTGTTAAGGGGTTTAATATACGAACTCGATATCTATTTGAGGAAATGTTGCTTGAAAAACCAAAACAGGCAAGTTAAAAGTGCCTAAAGTGAGCTAAAGTTAAGGATTATGGTGTTTAATTTTAATAAAAATGACAGCGCGTTAGCGCTTCCTCAACTTTAGGCATTTTAGATCACTTTAAACTTTAGGCACTCAAATGAAGGCCGAGGCGGTTCACTCATCGATAATACATATCTCGGATATCTAAATTTCATAATAGTAATAAATCTATACTTTTACTCGCCGAATAGCAGCCCCGAGTTGAGAAAACTTTTTTTCAATTTTCTCATATCCACGATCCAGGTGATATACACGGTTGATCTCGGTGGTGCCTTTTGCCGCCAGCCCGGCCAGAATCAACGACGCGCTGGCCCTTAAATCCGATGCCATAACCGGCGCACCGGACAGCATCGGCACACCGGTAATCATGGCGGTGTTTCCCGATATTTTAATATCCGCCCCCATGCGTTTCAGTTCGCTGACATGAATGAAACGGTTTTCAAAAATGGTTTCCGAAATCATACTGAACCCGCTTGCAACCGACATCAGCACCATAAACTGAGCCTGCATATCTGTCGGAAATCCCGGATAAGGCAAAGTTTTAATATCAACGCTCAAGATGTCACTCGTCCCTTTTACCTGTATGCGCCGATCCTTGACGAATACATCGGCACCACTCAGCCTGAGTTTGTGGATCACCGCTTCAAGATGGTCGGGTTCACAATCCAAAATGGTCACATTTCCTCCGGTCAAGGCTGCTGAAACCATAAAGGTACCGGCTTCGATTCGGTCGGGTATGATTTTAACCGAAACGGGTTGCAACTTTGATACCCCTTTAATGGTAATAACAGAAGTGCCGGCCCCTTTTATTTTGGCGCCCATCCGGTTCAAAACATCAGCAAGTGCAACAACTTCAGGCTCACAGGCTGCATTGTTCAACACGGTTGTCCCTTTGGCCAGAACAGCCGCCATCATGAGATTTTCAGTTCCGGTTACGGTGGAAATATCCATATAAATCTCTTCTCCTTCAAGACGATCCGCCGCAGCTTCCACGTAACCATGTTTTAATTCAATCCTGGCACCGAGACTGGCAAGCCCTTTTAAATGAAGATTTATGGGTCGTGCACCGATGGCACATCCTCCCGGCAAAGACACCCGAGCTTTTTTTAGTCTTGCCAACAGCGGACCAAGAACCAGAATTGAAGCTCGCATTTTTCTAACAAGATCATAAGGCGCTTCGTGGTTGCCCACACCCCCTGCATCTATTTGAACAGTATCTTTATCTGTCTCTACCCTGGCGCCGAGATGGAAAAGCAAATCTTTGGTGCTCTGGATATCTCTAAGGTCCGGAACGTTGGTATATGTATTACATCCATCGGTAAGCAGTGAAGAAATAAGGATGGGAAGGGCGGCATTCTTAGCGCCGCTAATCTTCACTTCTCCCTCAAGGGAACGCCCGCCTTCAACGATGATTTTGTCCATTTATAGCTGTTCCTATTAAATATCCGACCCCCGAGGGACCAGCTTTGAATTAGCCCCTTGAAGGGAGTGGTTTACTTACAGTCGAACAAGTTACAAGTGATCTAAAGTGATCTAAAGTGCCTAAAGTTATGGTGTCGCTTCGCTCCGCTGATTTTATATAATTGATAAAATTCCTTAACTTTAGCTCACTTTAAACTTTAGTTCACTTCAAACTCTTGCAGCGATTCTTCAGGCAGAGTCAATCGATCTCTGACCTGGTCCGTCGAACGAAATTTTCAACGGAAAAATAAAAAAGCGCTTCCCCGATTTTATGGCGAGGCAAGCGCTTTTAACCTTCAAAAAAACAAATGTTAATGGTGATGTTCACCATTCTCCTTGGATGCATCAATGGCGGCTTTGATGATGCAGTAGGTCATACCGATGCCTAAAATGGTAAGGGCATACCAGAGGCCTCCCATAAAAACCGCATGGCCCATGTCCCAGATCCATTCAAAATTAAAAGGAAACATAATCTATCCTCCTGCCCGCTTTATGCTTCAGCCGGCTTTAATTCCTGTTCTAACGCAACCGGAGATTCAACCGCCGTCTCTTCTTCGTCCAGGGGTTCGATGGGATTCAGTTCCGGCTCGTTGGGAAATACCGGCAGATAGCGGTATGAAATGGCGATGAGAATAATACCGTATGCTACCGGGAGTATGGTTGTTGCAACCTCCTGCCAACTTGGGATGTACAAGACCCATTGATCGAATGTCATGACAGGTACGGCCATGACTTGCAGCACCATGACCCATCGGTTAAGACACACCCCGATAACCGCCAGGATCACGGCAACCCAAAGCGTCATGGAATTCTTGCGTCCTTTGTCCGTAATCAGGATAACCGCAGGAATCAGACCGCAAATCCCAATTTCCGCCACAAGTATCCAGATGCCATACAATGGATTGTTGGAATAAAAATCCATTAGCGTGAATCCTTTCGATAGTGCGGTCTCGGTGAACCAGTACCAGGTATCGTAAGTCTTTGCGATGGTATATGTCAGGAGCATCCACCCTGAAATTTTAGCCAAAAGCTCAATGGCGTTGTCCTTTACCAGTTTTTTTCGGGTAACTTTTTCGGTGATCTTTGTCACCAGAATGGTAAAACACGGCCCGCATGCAGCGGCCGACCAGGTAAATAGAAAGAAGGTCCATGGCCAGATAAAAATGCCTTCCCGATAGGCGAAGGGTCTTCCGTACAGAACCCCGGCAACGCCGCCCAAAGAACCTTGGTGGAAAAAAGAAAGAAATGCACCGGTTGCCGCAAATACCGCCATGATTTCGTGCATATTGTGACCGAGGTGATGAAAAAACGGCACTTTGTCGATCTGTCGGTTTTCAAGAATCAGCGGAATATATTCAATGGTCAATACTCCGAAATAACAGGAAAGACAAAAAGCCACCTCAGTCAACATGGAGTGAACATTGGCATGCCAGAAAATAAACCATCCCCTGAGCGGTTGTCCGATATCGATGGCTAAAATCAGCAGCGCTGAACTGTAGCAGATAAAACCGATCAGCACTGCATAATTAATGATATTCTTCAGCGCATCTTTTCCAAAAATATATCGTAATAATCCGGTAAAAAATGCACCGCCGCCCACTGCAATGACTGCAAGATCAGCCCAGATCCACAAAGCAAACCCGTAGTAGTCGTTCATATTGGTCTGGTTAAGCCCCTTGAACCAGCAGAGTAACATGGCATAAACGCCCCACAGCAGTACAATGCCGACTGCACCGATGAACAGCAAAAATTGCCACAACGGGCATCGCTTAACGCCTTTGGGTATTAATGCAGAATCCATATGTTACATACTCCTTGAATAGCAGTTTCAGTTTTTGTTAGCTTTTAACCATGGTGCACAGGCTTTTTAACCTTTGCCTCATTTTTCAGATAATTATCACCGGCTTGTCGAACCCATTCCCGGTTTGAAAGATAGTAGACCTTGGGATTTGTTCCCAGTCGTTCCAAGAGCCGGAATGCATGAGGATTTTTCGGACGCCCGCTATGTTTATGATCGGGTTTGACCATATTGTATACCGCATGGTCCGGATTGTTCAGATCACCGAATGTGATGGCACCGGCAGGGCATGCCTGTGTGCACGCGGTTTGATATTCATTCTCTTCAATGTCACGTCTTCCCTCTATATACGCCTTTTCCTTGGCCAGTTGATAGCGGTGAAAACAAAAGCTGCACTTTTCAACCACACCGCGCATCCGGGGAGAAACATCGGGACTGAGATATTTTTCCATA
>JAOUGB010000098.1 GCA_029857875.1 Desulfobacteraceae bacterium
CCGAAGTAACGAGTCCGCTGACAAGGGCTTCTCCCATATTTCCGCATCCGATGATACTGATTTTTTTATCTTTTAACATGAATTTTATTCCCTCCTTAATTTGTTAGTCCCTTAGAAAAAAAAATTTGGGATTTTGTGGCATAATAATTGCTTTATTTCAAAAAATGAGTCTGGTTGAAATACATAAGGATTTCAAAGCAAGCAGATTACGGGTTGTGCCAACTGTGGCAAATTGCCCAAATCTGACTACGCTAAAAAAATTACAATATACTTTTATCGTTAGATTATTTGATGTGTCAACGATTTTGCCTGAAATATCTTGACTTATTGTTGATATATAATTAATTTTCAATAAAAATATCTGATTTCAAAGAAACTAAAATTTATAGTTTCTTAAAGAGTCAAAAAAATGACTGGATAAAAAACCTTCGTGTTTCTTTATCCCATGAATCAAAAAAACGAAAGCACATTGTTGATATGTTTATCATTGGCAATTTCATAAAGGCTGTTGCAATAATTCTCCATTATGTTCTTAGCTTTTATATGTGGATCGTGATCGCTCGGGCGATACTTTCCTGGGTAAATCCGGACCCTTACAATCCAATCGTCCGCTTTATCCATAATGTCACCGAACCGGTGTTGTATCGAATCCGCGCAAAAATCCCCGTCAACTTTGGCGGTATCGATTTTTCACCGATCATCGTTATCTTAGGTGTGATATTTTTACAAAATTTTGTCGTCAACAGTCTGCTGAGACTGTCCACAACTTTTATGTAATTTAAAAAGGAGGGTGATCTCTGATGAAAATGACGCCCCTTGATATTCAGCAACAGCAGTTTAAAATCAGGTTCAGAGGCTTTGATGTACGGGAAGTAGATACATTTCTTGAACACATGGCGGATGCCTTCGAATCACTGCAAAGTGAAAATAACCGCTTGCATCAGGAAATCAAACGGCTTCAGCTTGAGGCTCAGGGGTACAGAGAGCGCGAAGAAACCTTTAAACGTGCCATGCTGAATTCTCAGAAAGTTTTGGACCAGATGAAGGAAAATGCCATAAAATCAGCGGAATTGGTTGTTGCTGAAGCAGAGGTTAAAGCAGAAAAAATTCTCAGTAGAGCGCAAAACAGACTTTCACAACTTCATGAAGATATAGCAGAGTTGAAGCGACAACGATCGCAGATTGAGGTTCAAATCCGCTCCGTTATTGAGGGCCATGCCAAACTCCTTGAAATTGGTAAAGAGGAATCCAGAATCAGGGAAGAGGAGGATGGCAAGCTAAAACTTTTTAAACAGTCTGAATAAACAGGTAGATTGATATGGCAAAAATTGATGCGTTTTTCAAATTGATGCACGAGCAGGGAGCCTCTGATCTCCATCTTGTGTCCGGACAACCACCCGCACTTCGTATCAGGGGTGACATGGAAAGGATCAAATATAAAGTCCTTGATAATGACGAACTGAAAGCGATGCTCTATGAAATTGCACCCGAGGCTAAAATCAAGCAATTTGAAGAAACCGGTGATATCGATTTTGGCTATGAAATACCAGGAGTTGCCAGGTACCGTTCAAATTTCTTTATGCAAAAAAATGGTTGTGGCGCCGTTTTCAGGCAAATTCCTGAAGAAATCATGACCGCCGAACAGCTGGGCCTTCCGAATGTAATATCCAAACTGGCTTCACTTCCCAGGGGGCTGGTTCTGGTCACCGGGCCCACAGGAAGCGGCAAGTCGACGACGCTGGCCGCCATCGTCGATGTTGCCAATCGCACCCGAAAAGACCACATCATCACCGTCGAAGATCCCATCGAATTCGTACACCAAAGCAAAGGGTGTATCATAAACCATCGTGAGGTGGGAATCCATACCAAGTCATTTAGTGCGGCATTAAGGGGTGCTTTAAGAGAAGACCCGGATATCATTCTGGTGGGAGAGATGCGGGACCTTGAAACCATATCGCTCGCCATAGAAGCCGCATCTACCGGACACCTTGTTTTTGGTACTTTGCATACCATGAGTGCACCGAAAACCATTGATCGTATCATCGAGGTTTTTCCTGCAACCGAACAGGCACAGATCCGTTCAACCCTGTCTGATGGAATTCGGGCGGTTATCTCACAGGTATTGTTTAAAAGAATTGATAAAAAATCCCTTTGTGTTGCCTTGGAAATATTGATTGCAACACCGGCAGCCCGAAATCTTATCCGTGAAGGAAAAACACATCAAATTCCTTCAGTCATTCAAACAGGGAAAAAATACGGCATGGTGCTTTTGGATGATGCCATTATGGAATTGTATGAAAAAGGGTGGATAAGTGCCGATGATGCCTACCTCAAAGCCAATGACAAGGGAAAATTCAGAAATTATATAAAAAATCCGCCAGCCGACTTTACCGAGGCCTAATAAATCGTGAGGTTTTATTTTGAAAAAACAGGAAATTGATCATCTACTTGCGAGAATGCTGGATTCCTATGACAATGTTTCCGATCTGAATATTACCGTGGGAAAACCATTTCAGGTCGAGACTTCGGGCGATCTAGCTGTTGTGGATCTCGATCCTAAGTTTAATGAAATCACCCCTTTTCAGTCTGAAATTTTCGCCCTCAACCTAATCAACCAGAGCCAAAGACTCACCGAAACGCTTTTACTTGAGGGATCGTGCGATTCATCCTATGAACTTCCCGGAAAGGCGCGCTTTAGAGTCAATATCTTTTCCCAGCGGGGAAGTTATTCTGTTGTGTTGCGAAAACTTTCCCCAAAAATCCCGACCTGCCAGGAATTGGGTCTTCCTGATGCTTTTTTCGAAATGGGTAAAGAAAAAAACGGCTTTGTCCTTATTACTGGTGCCACGGGCAGCGGAAAATCGACTTCGCTGGCTGCCATCCTCAATGAAATCAATGATGTCAGATCGATTCATATCGTCACCCTCGAAGACCCTGTGGAATATGATCATCCACATAAAAAAGCCACGTTTAACCAACGGGAGATGGGAGAGGATTTCGACTCTTTTGCCACTGGCTTAAGAGCAGCCCTTCGACAGGCGCCCAAAGTGATCCTGGTGGGTGAGATGCGCGACAGGGAGTCACTGGAGATCGGTTTGAGTGCGGCTGAGACCGGCCATCTGGTTTTAAGTACGTTACATACCATGGATGCCGGACAGACAATTAACAGAATCCTCGGTATGTTTCCCACAGAAGAAGAAAATCAGATACGCACTCGAATCGCCGATTCAATCCGATGGATCGTGTGCCAGAGGCTTCTTCCCAAAGTGGGTGGCGGACGGGTTGCCGCTTTTGAAATTTTGCGTACCAATCTTCGTGTAAAAGATTCAATTTTGCATGGAGAATCAGAAGGTAAGACATTTTATGATATTATCCAGGCTGGAAAAGCGTTCGGCATGGTAACCTTTGACGATTATATCTTGGGGCTGTATGAAAAAGGCATCATTACCCAGGAAACCGCCATGGCTTATGCATCTCGAAAGGACGTGCTGGGCCGAGGAATTGACACCATTAAATCTGTCCGAGGAGAAGCCACAACAGACATTGAGGATTTGAAGGTTGATCATGATTATGGCAAGACATCGCGTTAATCGAGTCCTGCCGGTTTTTTATTCACTAAGGTCCTGATAAAGGCAAAAATTAATGAACATTTCATGCGAAAAATGCCAAAGCAAGTTTAAAATTCCGGACGAAAAGGTTCCTAAAGGACAAAAGTTTTCACTGACCTGCCCGCAGTGTAACGCCAAGGTCGTGGTCGATGCACGCTCCGACACTCTCTCTTCATCAGATAACGATTCGGCATCATTAGACAAACCCAAATCCGAAAAGGAAAAAACTATTATTGATGAAGTTGACGCCGATACCTACGATGCTTCGGATAAACCTTTTGACTTCGTAGAAGAGGGTGTGAAAACAGCCCTTTTGTGTGAGCCTGACGCTGCCTTACAAACGAAGATCAAAACGGGCTTGCATAATATGGACTATCATATCACCGCCCCCCAGTTGCCCAAAGATGCTCTCAAGCAAATGCGATTTCATGTTTTTGACATGGTGGTGCTAAACGAGAGGTTCGGCACCCAAAATCCGGATATGAACCCTGTCCTCAAATATCTGGACCGCCTCAACATGTCCATCCGGCGAAACATTTTTGTGACTCTCATCACTAGCCGTTACCGCACCATGGACAATATGGCGGCTTTTAACAAAAGTGTTAATCTGATTGTCAATCTGAAAAACATCGATGAAATAGAAAAAATCCTTAGACGCGGAATCGCCGATTATGAGGCCTTCTATCGTGTCTATAAGCGGGCTCTTCTTAAAACCGGCAGGGTCTAACTTCTCGAATTCTAAAATAAAGTCATGGACCGATGAAATATACCTGCACAGACTATCGGACTGAAATGATTCTTCTAAGCCTCAGACAACGCCTAAAACAAGAAGACCTGAATGAAGCGGAAAAAAAAGATATCATTTTACAAATTGAAGAGATAGAAGCAGATATGGAGCTTAATTAGTTTCCAATATTTATTCGTGGATGGGCACTATTTAATATCTGACATTTATCGATTTATCTACAGACTATTGCTGATAATCCTCAACCCTTCCAGCGTCAAGTTCGGTTCAACAACCTCTATGGTCTCAGATACCTGACACATGAGACCTGCCAAACCACCTGTAGCGATGATTTGGGGGTTCGTACCCATTTCAGCCTTCATACGCTTGACCATTCCATCGACAAGACCTGCATATCCGTAAATAATTCCAGCCTTAATACTGCTTGAGGTATCTTTTCCGATCACGCTTTTTGGGGGAATAAAGATCTCGACTCTAGGAAGTTTTGATGCTTTAATAAAAAGTGCTTCAGCAGAAATCATGATGCCGGGACTGATTGCGCCACCTAAGTATTCCCCTTTTTCAGTAATAGCATCAAAGGTTGTTGCCGTTCCAAAATCGATCACAATTAAGCTCGTTTGGTATTTGTGGAATGCTGCAACCGCATTAACGATCCTGTCTGCTCCGACTTCTGATGGGTTTTTGTATCGTATCGGCAGCTTTGGAGCGGACTTGGCATCCACCCAATGAGGTGTATGTCCAAGATATTTGCGACAGAAAGAATCTAGAATGGTAACCATGGGTGGAACGACACAGGAAATAATGGTTTTGTGGATATTTCTGGAATTGATATTGCCTTCGGAAAAAAGATTTCTGGCAAGAATGTTAAACTCATCTTCGGTCGTACGCCGTTCAGTTCGTAGTCGCCAATTTTGAACGAGATGTTTGTCGTCGTAAACGCCGATAACCATATTTGTATTGCCAACATCAATAACAAGAAGCATATGACAAAATCCTTTTTTTAACGAATTCTTTTTTGGTCAATAATTTTTACTTTAAAAATTTCAGGTTTTGCATCAATCAGTGTGGTTTTAACCGGTAATGTTATGGTCGCACGCTTATTATAAACCCCCGGTTTCAATCCTTCAAGGTCAACATATACCTGAACCCCGTTACTCCCGTAAAGTTTTTCGATCATATTAACAGGCCCCTTAACTTTTATCGTTATTACCGGCGGCGTAATACGGTATACATACAGACTCCCAGCTCCCTGAACTGGAATATTATCAAATGTTTTGGTTGTCAGCCGTTCCTTTATAAACACGTTTGCAAGAATAATTTTCGAAGAATCAACGAGCTTCAGATTTTCCACAAGGTCCAGAGTCACCTCTCTTTTAAAAGAGCCGGATAATCCTTGTATATTGATGGGTTTTGTTGAAACCTTATCCATCTGGCCCAGCGTATCTTCAGACCCTCGCAGAGTCACCGACATGGGTTTGGCTTCTGCTCCAACAACCATAAATCCTTTGGCTGGCTTTCCTGTTAGAGAAATATTGACAGGAAGCTTTTTTATAATTTCATTTTCCACTTTAACGGTTATTGATTCGGGATTTATTTTTAAAATTGAAATCCCGTTTGGGAGTGAAATCTGAGTCTGATGTATTGGCATAACATTAACCCCGGTATTTACCCCGGACAGGTCAATCATATATTGTATCTTCAGATCAGAAAGGGTTCGTATGATTGACTTCGGACCGCGTACATGCACTTCTATACCTGTGAAGGGGCCGTTTGTTATAATCAATCCTTCAGGAATTTTTTCAGAATCTACCGGAATAAATATATCGGCTTCCTGGATGGATGCATAGGGCCATAATAAAAATATGCCAATCCCAATAAAGAAAAACAGAATTAAACCTGTCAGATTTCGAAAACTTAAAATAGAGAAGGCGCTAGGGTTGGTCATCGATAGTTTTTAAATAAGCTCATTAATTACAATTTTTGGGAAATAATCAATAGGATATGTCCTATAAAAAATTTTGTGCGTTTTTTATGGCATCTATTATTTTTACAGTTATACGAGTATTGGCAACATCGTGGACCCGAACGATATGGGCACCATTCAAAATAGCGGCAGCAACTGAAGCCTGGGTTCCGATCTCTACCATCGCCGAATCGGCATTGATCTCTTCAACAGTATTATCTTTAAGAAGATTTCGAATAAACGCCTTTCTTGAAGTCCCAATCATAATAGGGACTTTCAACGTTTTAAATTCATGTAATCGCTGAATTAGCAAAAGATTATGCCCGACGGTTTTCCCAAAACCGATCCCGGGATCAATGATGATTTTCAATCTTGAAATCCCTTTATTTTCAGCCTGATCTATTGCATTTTCAAGGAATGTTTTGATTTCACCGATGAGGTCGTCATAAGAGGGTTCAATCTGCATGGTTTTTGGGTTACCAAGCATATGCATCAAAATTACTGGAACCCCGTAATCTACCGCAACATTTGCCATTTTCGGATCGAAACTCAGGGACGATACATCATTTATCATTGAAGCACCGGCTTTGATGGCCTGTTCGGCCACACCGGCTTTGGTTGTATCAATGGAAATGGGAATTGGTATGCGTTTTGAAAGCTTTTCAATCACGGGGACAACTCGCAGGATTTCTTCTTCTTCAGATACCGGATTTGAAAATGGTCTTGTAGATTCCCCACCGATATCAAGGATGTCCGCACCGTCTTCAAATAGTTTATAACCCTGAGCGACTGCATCATCGAATGTAAAAAACTTTCCACCGTCCGAAAATGAATCCGGGGTCACGTTCAATACACCCATAATGCAGGTGCGTTTACCAAAATCCAGACGGTGTTTGCCCCATGCAAGGCTGTATGCTTTCATTTGAGATAAATTCTTAGAATTTATTGAAAAGTAGCTGAACAAACAGGTGGTTAACTTGAGCCTAAATTGAGCGATTTTCAAGTTTGCCGCATACAAGCAAGTTGAGCGTAGCGAAATCCCGCTTTGCGGGAGAAGATGTCGTTTCGCTATAGTCACCTATGCGGAACGGCATCTGACGCAGTAGATGCGGTGATCCTCCTGAGGCGGATAAAAATTGGAAATCCCGTGGGTTTCAAATTCTTGAAGTTCAGAATGGCAGAATACCTTAAAAATATTATCAAATTAACCATTTGAAAAATTTGAAACG
>JAOUGB010000099.1 GCA_029857875.1 Desulfobacteraceae bacterium
GTTATTTTAACCCTAAACGGAGGTATGCCATGACCCCACTGAGACAGAAAATGATCGGATGAAAGTTCAATATATTTGAAAAATATCTTGACCTCACAATAAGTTCATAGTAGACTTAACATATTGTAATAATTAATAAATACTAACATTTAATAGCTATTTTAAGTAATACTTACAGTCTCAATAATGAAGGGATAAACTATCAATGCCGTACGCTATTGGGATACGCCATTATGCTCAGGGGAGAAACAATACAACTATTGACAGCGCAAATAAAGGAGGTGCGAAATGAAGAACATACATATTACATTATCAGATACAAATTATACCGAGCGGGCAAAGACGGATTTGGAACTCGATCCAGGACAATTTGAGTTGTTAAAAAAAATGATCCAAAAAATCGAAGGCGGGCTCTACGAGCAACGAGCCGCTTACATTGGTATTAACGGCCTTTTAAAGGATCCGGTGATATTGACGGTCACTGAATTTGAACAGGCATAATTGTATTAATTGAGTGATCAGAATAGTTGCGCCTATTGTGACATCAAAGACATTTCTTATCGTTCGGTCCGACGTCAGATAGGATGCATGGGCCTCATATAAGATATAGATAATAGGGCTATTTCAGTTCGAAATTATCAGTTCAAAACCTGCGATTTCTGCAATTAAAGCGTAAATATCAGAGGTCGAAAATATTTGTGATATCGTTTTCCAATAAAGGCAGATCCTTTTTGCAGGGTTTGTCTTTTTTTGAGACAAACTCCATCATCTGCTTACAATTAACTCCTATAGTCTTTCCAATAAAAACATAGATTTCTACACCATATATTGATTATTTTTTACTTGACATACAATATATATTATTTTAAGCAATTTTTAAGGGTCGGTTAGTTCAGCTCGACCTAAAAGATATGCTAAACAATATTTAAGGAGACTATTGTACGTGGCAAGGGCCTCGTAGGACTGTCAACCTTTCTTCATAATTCTTCGAAAGGGCGATTCAACTGAATCGCCCTTTTTCGTCAACACCCTATCAAACCCGCTTTTTTTGCTTTTTTGTTGATTTTACGATATATATAATCGGAGTTGATCAACCTATAACTCCCGTGTAACTTCCGGGACGCCCCTTAAATTATGTTCTCAACGATCCAATACTTGTGAGGAAAAAAGAAAAATAACGGGGTCAGGTCCCGGTTAAATATGCTCCGCATTTAACAGGATAAATCTTCATTCTTGACAGATTGAGCATGATTGGGCTCAAACCCTGATCCTTGATTAAAAGAGGCTGTCAGCGGCAAACGCAGCATTTACTTGGATTAAAAAAAGCGATTTGTTTTGTCCGCTCGAAGTCCATGTTCAAGTTACCGCACGATCAGGGCGCTGTTACAGTTAAGGAGGACACCATGAAAAAACATTGGATAAAAAGGGGGCATCATTTCCCCAAAGGCGTGTGTCTGCTTGGGGTGATCGGCTTGGCACTTCTGCTCATCGGATGCGGAAAAGCCGGTGAGAAACCATCGATTGCCCTGGAACCGCTTCCGTATAAGATGGATGCACTCAAGCCGTACATTTCTGATCAAACCATGAGCGTTCACTATGGTAAACACTATGCCGGATATGTGGACAAGGCAAACCAGTTGCTTAAAGGGGGAGGCTTTGAAGGCAAAACTGCTGATGAGATTATTATGCTCACAGCCGGAAAAAAAGAGTACACGGCGATCTTTAACAATGTCGCCCAGGCCTGGAATCATGCTTTTTTCTGGAAATGCCTTAAACCGGGTGGTGGAACGGTCGGTGGCGAGCTGGCTGATTGGATCATAAAATCGTTTGGAAGCATCGACACCTTTAAACAAAAATTTTTGGAAGCGGCTAAAAGCCAGTTTGGAAGTGGTTGGACCTGGCTGGTCCTTGACGGTGAGAAACTAAAGATTGTCACGACCGCCAATGCGGACACACCCATAGCCCACGGGCTGAAGCCGATCTTCACGGTGGATGTCTGGGAACATGCTTACTACCTGGACTATCAGAATCGCAGGGCAGACTTTGTTGAAAATGTGCTCAATCACCTCGCCGACTGGGATTTCGTTGCTTCCCAGCTGAAATCTACGGAGCGGTTGGGGGGTAAAACCTTGATCCTCTAATAAAGAAGAACTTCGGGAAATCCTAAACCATTTAATCTGAAAATCTCAACGTTTGGGATGTTGAAGAGAACTTGAAAATGAATCCTTTCAAAATCTGTTCCAAATGTGCATATACATGGAGGGTCAGAGACGACTTTTTGAGAGACCCCTCCATTTGTCTGGTCGGATTCCAAGCCAGCTCCAAAAAAACCGAATCCGGTTACTACTTATTCAATCATATTTTGGAGGGAGACCAGTGTGATACGACGCTTGCGGTGGAGGTGGAGGCTTTCTTGTCACTGCATAAGGGAACCATGTTCACGGATATCAAATTCGAGAGTCCACTGTGTGAAGCGCATTGCACCCGTGTCGAAGATCTATCCCAATGCCGGGTTGAATGTAAAAATGCGGTCGCCCGTGAAATCATGCAGGCCTTTTCACAGTGTAAGATTTAAAAAATGGTGGCCGATCGTTAAAAGTGTAAAAAATGTGGGACGTACTTAACATTTTAAGCCAGCTTAAAAACTGAGTTTATGGCAAGCTGCATTACAAGTTTGAGCATAAGAAGTTACGGTCATATTGTAAGTTTTATATTTTTTGAAAGCGAATTGTAAAAGGAGGTAAAGAAAATGGGAAGTAAACAAGAAGAATATGCGTGTGCGCACTGCGGCTATACCGCTGATGGAAAATTCCAAGGGGATATCTGTCCTAAATGCAACCAAACTTACTGGAAATGTTCGAAATGTGGATTCCTCATCACAGCTTCAATGCCGCCGGACACATGCTCACAATGCAATGAGAAATGCGATTTTCTTAATGTTACTTGCTATACTCCGGAATGCGGAGGCCCCGGACATATTGATCCAAGGTTATAGTGGAAAATCCATTGATATCTTGATGATTGAAGCTCCCTGCAGCAAGTTGCAGGGAATCTTCGACTGTAGGGAATTCTGCTTTTTTTAATATTCGCTCGCTAACCCCGCAGCCCCGCGAAGCGGGATTTCCGCTGCGCTCCAACAAGCTGCGGGGAATGCGCTCTCTTTTTCAGTTCAATCCAGTCGACACGCAGCTCTATTTATTAGGAGTATGCATCTCTTTAAGCAAGCGATTCACCACTCGAACGGTGTTCAAATGAATCTCCACCGTATCGTCGATATTGGGAGCGTAGCCACCTCCCAGAACAATCGCTACGGGGATTGACAGCTTGGCACACAGCCTCAGCACGTAGACATCACGATCCATCAGACCTTGTTTGGTAAGCAAAAAACCGCCCAGACGGTCCTTCTTAAACGGATCCGCTCCGGCCAGGTAAATCACAAGGTCTGGGCGATGCTTTTTTATCAGATCCGGCAACACCTTGAACTGTTCCAGATACTTCTCATCGTCTACCCGCAAACTCCCGTGAAGACTGATATCATAGTTGCTATATGCTTTTTCATAGGGATAGATGTCATCCTGGTGGATACTGAAAGTGAAGACCGTATCGTCCCCTTGAAATATGGAAGCGGTGCCGTTACCCTGGTGCACGTCACAATCAATAACCATTGCCCGGTTGATGTAATGTTCCACCTGAAGTTTGCGAATCGCCACCGCCATATCGTTCAAATGGCAAAAACCTTCCTCGTGGCTGGCAAAGGCGTGATGAAAACCTCCACCCAAGTTCATCCCCATCCCTTTCTCAAGAGCGATTTTACATGCCAGATACGTACCTCCGCAGGCCACCTTTAATTTTTTAAAAATATTCCAGCTGATGGGATTTTCACCATTGATTAAACCCATCGGGGTTAGTGCCAAAAGATAAAGACGCACCATATAGCCGCGGCTATGAACCAATGTTAAATCCCGGTCGCAAAGGGGGCTGGATTGTATGAAATCGGATGGTGTTAAAACCTTTTCATGAAGGATCCGGTTATAAATCAAAAGATATTTTTTAACCGGGAACAAGTGCCACCAGAAACCCACGCGGTATTCAGGGTTCCAGACAAAATTGGCATGGGTTGGATCTTCCCGGACCACGGTTTTTACTGACAGCGGAGATTTGGGAATTTCAAATTTAGGCGCCGGCCAAAACTTGCCGCTCACGAGGACAAGCCAGAAGACCAGCAGCAAAGATCCCAGACACAACCGCCACTTCCCACCGCCAGCTACAAGAAGATAGATAATGATAATAAAAAGTATGATTTCTGTAATGGAGATAGGAAGCCTGGTGTGGCCGAGAAGCTCTTCATGGCTGTAAACCATGATCGCACGCCTTTCAATTAATAACGATGCCGTGTTTTTTTTCCGAATGCCATATAAATATCTTGCAATAGGTCTCTTTTTACCTCGATAATCATTGTATCTTTCCTACAAGCCATCTCCAATAAATTCTATATCCTATCTGACAGTTCTTTTCAATCAAGTTTGCGGGAGATTGGGGACAGGTATTGGTATATTGACAGGGAAAGTGATTGGTATCAACCCTTGATCCTTGATTAAAAGAGGCTGTCAGGGGTAAATTTAGCTTTTGCATGGATTAAAAAATTGATATCGAGATATCTGTAATAAAATTGATGTTGAGATCTTGGCAAGAAATCCCAAAATGATATTATCGAAGAAGGAAGTTATGTCCAACCTTATACGTCAACGAGCTATAGAAGGCCTTAAAGTGGATGACTCGTTTAAATACTCGCGAACATTCACTCAAGAGGAAACCGAGCACTTTGGTGACATCACTCGAGACTACAACCCAGTCCACTATGATCTCCGTTGGACAGAGGCCAAAAGATTCAATGGCCTGATTTGCCATGGCCTAATAGTCGGATCAATGATTTGCGAGTTTGGTGGCCAGGTGGGTTGGCTCGCTACGGGAATGAACTTTAAGTTCATCAAGCCTGTCTACTTCGGCGACACTATTACTTGCACTGTCACAATCACTAAAATAGAGGACTCCGGTCGGTCAGAAGCCGAAGCAATTTTCACCAACGAAACCAATGATCAGGTATGTTACGCCTATCTAACGGGTCGACTTCCACTCGACCATGAAAGAGAGATTCTAAGACTGATGGTTGAAGAAGGGGATCCTACCAACAAGCTGACCTGACACCAGAAAAATATGATATCTGTAGTAATAGGGGACTTTCGTAATAGGGGACATCCTATATTCCTTTTGTCAAACAAAAAACGATAAATTTAAACATGGTTAATATCAACAAGTTAGAAAGATGTAGGGAATGGGGTCAAACCTTGATCCTTGATTAAAGAAATAAAAAATACAACAAGCATTTTACGAGCCGGGAGAGTGAATGTCTCTTGCCCAATACCTCAAAAGCTTTTCCCGCCTGCGGACTGATAAAGACTGCAAGAAGTGGTCCGTACTGACTATTTTTCATATGTCCCACCAGCCTGCCTGAATTCAAATTTTGTTTGACAATGTTATGCTGTTATGTATTATACAGTTATGTATAATACAGGTTGTTAAAATTCAGAAAAGGTGGAAATCATGAATCCTTTTAAATACGGGATGGTCGTTTCCGGCAAAGATTTCTGTGGGAGAAAAGCTTTATTGAAACAGATCTGTGACCATATCATTTCATCACAGCGACTTGTAATTCTTGGGGAAAGACGGGTCGGTAAAACATCTGCCGTCTGTGAGGCGGTTAATCGATGTAAAAATGTACGGTTGCTATATGTTGACCTGTTGGGGATCAAATCCGTAGATGGGATGTGTCGCAGAATTTTGAAGGCAATTATTGTTCAGGAACAGAAAAAAGGTTGGTTCGAAAAAATTTTAAAAACCCTGGCCCATCTCAGACCTTCAATTTCGGTTGACCCCATAACGTCTTTGCCGACAGTTTCATTTGACAGTTCTATCGAGCTGAAAGCCGATTCAATCCCTGAAGTATTTAATTTGATTGAATCGCTTGGCAAAAAACAAATACTTGTGGTGGTCTTTGATGAGTTTCAGGATATTTTGAATTTGGCAGATGCGCACGAAGCCCTTGCACTTTTGAGGGGAGAAATCCAGTTTCAAGGTAAAACCTCTTTTATATTCGTAGGCAGCATAAGACACAAAATGGAGGAAATATTCACAAATCATGATTCCCCTTTTTTTAAGTCAGCAATCACCTTTATGGTAGACACCTTGCCGTACAAAGAATTTTCGGAGTTTCTGAATAACAAGTTTTCTCAAGGGCACCGAAAGGTTGACGACAAGGTTTTGGAAAAGGCATTTCAAATTGCTGAGAATATCCCGGGCGATATACAGCAACTTTGCGGAGCTATCTGGGAAATAACCGCAGAGAAAGAGATGATAAGTATTGATAAACTTAAAAACGCTATAGAACTGGTATTTGCCAGGGAACAAAAGTCCTACGAAAGTTATATCCGTCTTTTGACAAATATTCAGCTTAAAGTACTCACTGCCATAGCAAAAGAAGGCGGAAGTCAAGTTTTTTCGGCGGCATTCATGAAGCCATCGGGCTTCACCAACCCATCCACTGTTCGCAGGGCAGTCAACCGCCTTTTGCAACTGAACATTTTGTTTAAAGGCGGCGGCGAGTATCGGTTTGTCAATCCCTTTTTCAGAGCCTGGATTATGTATCATGGGTGAACTTCCCGAAGGCAAATGGTGTCGTGTCTTGAATTGTGAATAAGATGAAACTATTCACTATACAAGATTTGACATCCTCTCCATATTGGGTAACACCGAAATGCCTGAGGATATATTGCCAAATGGTATGACCAGAGCCTCATTAAAACACCTGCTTTTTATCACCCTGACTGTTGCCATTGACTATCAGGGGGATGCCGCGGGAACTTAGAACAGTTAGTGACACGGAGGGAGAATAGTGAAAGTATTCGTAGGTTTCATTTTGGCCATCGTCGTGATCATAGGAGGGATTACAGCCTTTGTGTTATCAGGTATTTACAATGTTTCCGCCATGGTGCCTCATTGGTCCATTACATTCGATATCTTGGAAAAAGCACGTGATCAGTCGATTTCATATCATAGCAAAGGTATTGTCGCTCCGTCGCTGAACGATCCCAAAATGGAAGATGCTGGATTCCATCACTTCCAGGACACATGTCGTCTCTGCCATGGCGCTCCCGGCATCGCCTCCAGTGAATTTGCCCAAGGTCTTTACCCCAGTCCGCCGGATTTGGCTTCCTCTGACTTGCACCAGGAAATGAATGACTCAAAGATCTTCTGGATCATCAAGAACGGCCTGAAGATGACGGGAATGCCCTCTTTCGGTGTCACTCACAGCGACCAAGAAATCTGGGACATTGTGGCTTTTATTGATCGGTTGTCCACCTTACAGCCCGATCAATACAAAGCCATAGTAAAAGAGGCAGACCAACGCGATGAGCAGCACAACGAGTCTGGGGAGAAGG
>JAOUGB010000100.1 GCA_029857875.1 Desulfobacteraceae bacterium
AGGGTTCTGTATTCCGGATGTAGGGGTAGTGCGAGCCTCCAGGTTTTGGCCAGCTTGAAGATGGGTGAGCGTTTCGCAGCCTTGATAAAATTTTGTGAAACTCCCTGCTGCTTAGCGGTTTTAATAACCTCGGGATCTTCGGGATCAACCAGTATCTCCAGATGGGCAGGATACACTTCTTGAGCTTTTTTAGCTGATGCTGCCAACTGAATTTTTTCGACATCATATAACACTACACCGACATATCGAATCCTTCCAACACAGGTTTGAGCACAGAGGGTGGGCATTCCCGCCTCGATGCGCGGATAACAAAAAATACACTTTTCAGATCGGCCGGTATGCCAGTTGAAGTAGACTTTTTTATAAGGACAGCCGGATACACAGTACCGCCATCCACGGCATCTTTCCTGATCCACAAGGACAATGCCGTCTTCTTCACGTTTATAAAGGGCTCCAGACGGACATGAGGCCACACAGGCAGGGTTCAGGCAATGCTCGCATAAACGGGGAAGGTAAAATAAGAAGACCTTTTTGAATGCCAGATAAATCGAATGATCCAGGTTAGTAAAATTGACATCTTCAGAGCCGGTTTCACAAACACCTGCCAAGTCGTCCTCCCAGTTGGGACCCCACTTAATTCTGAGGTTTTCTCCTGTGATCTGTGACTTCGGCTGGATGGAGGGTTGATGCTTTTTTTTCGGACTGGATATCAGTTTGCCGTAATCATACGTCCAAGGTTCATAATATTCGTCAATGGTCGGCAAATCAGGATTGTGGAAAAGGTTGAGTAATTTGTGCGCGCGACCACCGGCGTTAAGAGACAGCCGACCGTTTTTCAATTCCCATCCGCCCTTGTGTATCTTCTGATTCTCCCATTTACGGGGATATCCGATTCCGGGCTTGCTTTCCACGTTATTAAACCACATGTATTCGGCTCCCTTTCGGTTGGTCCACACATTTTTGCACGGAATACTGCATGTGTGACAGCCGAGGCATTTATCCAGATTTAAAACCATTGCATATTGGGCCTTAATCTTCATACCACTTGACCTCCTCTGCCTTGCGAACAACGATTATCTCGTCCCGTTGGGACCCGACCGGTCCGTAGTAGTTAAAACCGTAGCTCAGCTGTGCATAACCGCCGATCATATGGGTGGGTTTAACCATGATACGGGTAACGCTGTTGTGAGTTCCCCCACGTTGCCCTGACAACCCGGACCCGGGTGTATTAATCAACCGTTCCTGTGCATGGTACATGAATGCTTTACCGGGTGGCGTGCGGTGACTCACCACAGCTTTGGCCATGACCACGCCGTTCACATTGAAACATTCCAGCCAGTCGTTGTCCTTCACACCCAGTTTCGCAGCATCGTCATTGTTGATCCAAATCGCCTCACCGCCGCGAAACAGTGTCAGCATGGTCAGCGTATCCGAATAGGTGCTGTGAATGGACCATTTGGAATGGGGTGTCAGGTAGTTGAGCACCAACTCCTTTCGATCATCACGCTTTACCCCGGTGGAACCGAGGGCATGCATGTCGACAGGCGGGCGAAAAAGGGGAAAGTTTTCCCCGAAATCCCGCATCCATTGGTGGTCCAGGTAGAATTGCGCTCTACCGGTTAAGGTTCGAAATGGAACTTTTTCTTCGATGTTGATCACAAATGGCGAATACCGTCTATCTTCAGATTCTATGCCGCTCCAGGTGGGTGATGTGATAATCTTCCGCGGTTGAGTGCTGATATCGCTAAAGGAGAATTTTTCTCCTTCTCTTTCACGGCTCAGATGGGTCAGTGTCAGACCGGTTTTTTCTTCGAGCTTCTTCCAGGATTTGACGGCGGTCGCTCCATTTGTTTCTGGCGCTAGTGCCAAAATGGTTTCTGCCACCTGTTTTCCAGTTTCAAGAGACGGCATTCCATGGCTGACGCCCTTTTCTAAAACCGTTCCGAGCTTTTCTTTAAGCAGAGTATACTCCTCATCACTTGCCCAAGCCACTCCCTTAGACCCAATGCCGACCTTGTCCACCAGCGGTCCCAGCGCGGTCATCATTTTATATGTGTTGGGGTAATCGCGATTGACCACAACCAGATTGGGAAGCGTTTTACCGGGTATGGGATCGATTTCTCCTTTTTTCCAATCCATGACCTCAGGCTGGGCGATTTCGCCCGGTGAATCGTGCATCAACGGTGTGGCCACCAGATCTTTCATTTCGCCCAGGTGGATAGCAGCCAGTTCTGAAAATTTTTTGGCAATGGCTTTGAACTGCTCCCAATTGGTTCGTGACTCCCAAGGGGGATCAATGGCCGGATTGAACGGATGAATGAAAGGATGCATATCCGTGGTACTCAAATCATGCATTTCATACCATCCGGCAGCCGGCAAGGCTACGTCAGCATACATTGCGCTGGTTGACATTCGCAGTTCCAGGGTGACGAGAAGATCGAGCTTGCCTTCCGGCGCCGGGTCACGCCACTCGATTTCTTCAGGCCGATGATCCACATCTGTATTAAAAACCGCATTCTCGACACCGAGCAGATGTTTAAGGAAATACTCGTGTCCTTTTCCGCTTGCACCTAGCAAGTTAGCCCGCCACAGGAAAAGCATCCGGGGAAAATTCATCGGATCGTCGGGATCCTCTATAGAAAACTTTATTTCACCTTTTTTGAGTTTATCAACCGTGTAAGCGATAATTTCCTCGTCAGAGGAAAAGCCGTTCTCGACAGCTTCCCGGCAAATGTCTATGGGATTCATATCGAACTGCGGATAGGAAGGAAGCCAGCCCAGCCTGGCGGCCACTGCATTATAATCGGCCATGTGATTACACGCTTTGGATCCTGCGACGGGTGAATAAAGCTGTTTGGGATTCATCGTGTCGTAACGCCACTGACCGGTTGCAAAGTAGTAAAACGAGGTTCCGTTTTGCAGTCGAGGCGGGCGGCGCCAGTCCAGACCAAAAGCAACCTGTGACCAGGCAGCTTGAGGACGAACTTTCTCCTGCCCGACATAATGGGCCCAACCGCCGCCGTTTACACCCTGACACCCGCAAAGCGTCGTCAGGCTGATGATGGTTCGGTAAATCATGTCACTGTGGTACCAGTGGTTGGTTCCGGCGCCAAGGAAGATCAATGATTTTCCGCGTGTTTTTTCAGCATTTTCGGCAAACTCTCTTGCCACTCGAACGACATCCTCCTTTGGCACACCGGTTATCGCCTCCTGCCAGGCCGGGGTATAGGGGTGTGGATCATTGTAATTCTCAGGATAGTCGGCTTGACCGGAACTCTCCGGATGCCGCACACCCAAATGTGCGGCCATAAGATCGAAGACAGTTGCCACCCACTCTTCTCCTGCTGTGGTGATCACTTTTTTCACCGGCACGACACCGGATTTTAACTGCGATCCCTTGAAATCAAACAAGGGGAAATGGACCGTTATCCAATTGTCACTGTCTTTTGCAAAGCTGAGTGCAGGATCAACTTCCTTTTCGTTGATTGCATCCTTGAGATGAAGATTCCATTTCCCGGATTCATTCCAGCGAAATCCGATACTGCCGTTCGGGATACAAAAATCGCGTTGCGTGTTGTCATATAGAAGCGTCTTCCACTCTGCATTGTTCATTTCTTTTCCCATGTCCGATGCTCGTAAAAAGCGTCCGGGAATATGGGCATCCTCTTTTTTTTCGATCACCACAAGAAACGGCAGATCAGTGTAATTCTTGGCGTACTCGAAAAAGTAATCCGTTTGACGATCAATATAAAATTCTTTGAAAATCACATGAGCCATGGCAATGGCCAGCGCCGCATCCGTTCCCGCTTTTGCGGGAAGCCATGTGTCTGCAAACTTGACGTATTCAGCATAATCAGGTGCTACGGCAGTAACATGCGCACCACGATAGCGCGCTTCGGTGAAAAAATGAGCATCCGGTGTCCGGGTCATGGGAAGATTGGTACCCCAGACAATCATGTATGTTGATTCATACCAGTCAGCGCTTTCCGGGACATCGGTCTGTTCTCCCCAAATCTGCGGTGAGGCGGGCGGCAGGTCACAGTACCAGTCATAAAAGCTGATCATGGAGCCTCCGATTAATGAAAGGAATCTGGCTCCGGAAGCGTAACATACCATGGACATCGCCGGAATTGGGGTAAATCCGAAAATTCTGTCCGGGCCAAATTTTTGTATGGTATGGATCAAGGCAGCGGAGATTAATGTTGTAGCTTCGTCCCAGGATACACGGACAAAACCGCCTTTGCCTCGATCCTTCTGGAACATTTTTTTCTTTTTCGGATCTTCGACGATACCTTTCCAGGCATACACCGGATCATTGTGCTCTTTCAGAGCGGCCCGGAACATTTTCAGAAGTGAGGAGCGCATTAACGGATATTTAAGCCTTACCGGACTGTAAGTATACCAGGAATAGGTGGCACCACGCGGACATCCCCTGGGTTCATGATTTGGGAATCCCTTTCCACAGTCCGGGTAATCTGTTCGCTGTGTTTCCCAAACCAGGATACCGTTTTTGACGTACACATCCCAGGAACACGAGCCGGTGCAATTCACACCGTGGGTGGAACGAACTTTTTTGTCGTATTGCCACCGTTTACGGTAGAAGTCCTCCCAGACTCTCTGACCACAACGAATTTCTCCCCATTCTTCGGCGATTTTTTCTTCCTTACAACCATACTTTTCACCTTTGGGGCGGAAAAATCGCAGGGTGGATAGAAAGGATCGATCGGGCATAGGCCACCTCCTGAACCGAGTGTTATGGGTTGCTATATCAAATTCAGGTTTAACCTGTTTTGATGCTCTGAGAGGATGAACTGGAATATGAAACCGATAACAAAATAAACCAAAGCAACAGCAAAAGAGAGTGAATTATAGAACCATTCAGCGATATAAGATTATTTCCCAAGCTGAGCGTTTCAAATTTTTGAAGTGGTTAATTTAACAATATCTTTAAGGTATTTTGACATTTTGAATTTCAATAATTTGAAACCCTACGGCATTTCCAATTTTTATCCGCCTCAGGAGGATCACCGCATCTACTGCGTCAGATGCCGTTCCGCATAGGCGACTATAGCGAAACAACATCTTCCTTGTATCTGCGGCAAACTTGAAAATCGCTCAACTTAGGTGTTTGATAGTTGGAAATAAATTGCGCCATGTTGTTTTTATTCTCATAATTTTCAATAAAAATAATTGACTTAAGTCAAAATTGTTTAAAAAATTCTGTTTTGATCCGTAAGCGAAAATTATTTTCGGTGATGAAGTTTTAATCGTAGGCAAGAAGGATATTACTATGGATCCGCTTTTTATCACCGGGAGTTAATAAGTTATCTCAAAACTGTTGAACTCACCTTTGTAATCCTCCCATGTCACATCCACATTCGTTACCTTTGCAATGGGCGGCCCCTTTTTACACCATTTTAGAATTGACATAACACTCTTTTCAGAACCTTCAAACACGGCTTCAACCGTCCTGTCCCGTTTATTGCGCACCCATCCGAAAACCCCAACTTCATCCGCAGCATATTTTGTCTCCAATCTAAAAAAAACTCCCTGAACTCTCCCGGAGATAACCGCATGGGCTCTTACTTTATCTTCCATACCCACCCCCCTTGTGGATTGATGATTTATGATTGTTGATTGTTAATAGTTCAGTTCTTTGAAACACGTCGATTTCAATGGAGCTTCAGGTATGATTAAATTTTTGACTGGAAGCTGTCTGAGTGGATTAGGGATCGTTTTGAAAGAACCATATGAGATTTAAACTTTATGGATGAAACCCCCTGCCAAAGCAGAGATCTTTATGAATAGCCCGGGCAGGTTCTTTCATTACGATCCCTTATTCACGAGGCTTGTCCGCCTCCGGCGGGTTTATCCGCCTTTGGCGTGATCTTTCAGTAAAAATTTAATCATACCTGAAGCGGTAATGTTTTCAAAATGCTATAGGCTCGGAAGTCAGCTTTTATTTTACTCTGATCCCCGATCTCTGACCCCAGGCACCTGTAGCCCGTGAACAAAATCATCAATCATCAGTCATCAATCGTCAATTTCTTAAGGGTTTCCTCATCAATGATTTCAACACCGAGTTCTTGCGCCCGCTTGAGCTTTGAGCCGGGTGATGCCCCGATGACAAGATAATCTGTGTTCCGGCTCACGGACCCGGCAACCTTTCCCCCGGCTTCTTCAATAGCTCTTTTTGCTTCACTTCTTGTCAACGTTTCAAGGGTGCCTGTGAGGACAAAAACCTTGCCTGCAAGCATGCCCTGTTTATGGGCATCGTCACGAAAAATCTGAACCCCGTCGGCAATCATATCATCGATGATCTTCCGATTTTCATCTGTTTTGAAAAATTCTACGATGCTTTCGGCAACCACAGGTCCCACCCCGTCAATCGCTACAAGTTCATCCGGTGTAGCGCCAATCAATCTCTTAAGACTCTCAAAAGACCCTGCAAGTATCCCGGCCACATGCTCTCCCACATTCCGGATACCCAAAGCATAAAGAAAACGGCTTAACGTTACCCGCTTACTTTCTTCAATGGCACTTAAAATATTTGCGGCAGATTTCGATCCCATCCGATCCAGGTTTTTAAGCATATCTTCTTTGAGTCGAAATATATCTGCATAGGAAAAGAGCAGATCCTTGTCCACCAGTTGTTCGATCAGTTTTTCCCCCAATCCATCGATATCAAAGGCTCCCTTTGAAGCAAAATGCTTTATTCGCTCTTTTACCTGGGCAGAACATGACGTGTTGATACATCTTAACGCCGCCTCATTTAGGGATCGGACAACCGAAGAATGGCAAACAGGGCAGCTAAGAGGCATGTTGAAGGTTTTTTCTTCTCCTGTCCTTTTTGAGGTTATCACTTTAACAACTTCAGGAATTACGTCCCCGGCTCGCTGAACAATGACCGTGTCGCCGATTTTGATATCTTTTCTTTTAATTTCATCTTCATTGTGAAGCGTCGCCCGGCTGACCGTCACCCCGCCGATATTTACAGGACTTAGATGGGCGACAGGCGTCAAGGTTCCGGTCCTTCCGACCTGGACGTCGATGTCAATAATCTGCGTCGTCTCCTGAACCGCTTTAAATTTGTAGGCCATGGCCCATCGCGGACTCCGGGATGTGGCCCCTAAAAGGCGCTGTAAAGCAAGACTGTCGACCTTTATCACCATACCATCAATATCATAGGGCAAAAGATCCCGCTGTTCACTGAGTTCTTTATAGCAATCGATCACCTCTTTGATGGTAACCTTTGGCCGGATATGTGGATTGATTCTGAACCCGAGTTTCTGCAATGCATACAACATTTCCGAGTGTGATTCCAACACAAGGTCAGCGATCCGCCCCACCCCATAGACAAATATTTCTAAAGGGCGTTTGGCGGTAATCTTTGAATCGAGCTGTCTTAAAGATCCTGCGGCTGCATTTCTTGGATTGGCAAATGGCGGCAAGTTTTCATCAAGGCGCTCGTTGTTTAATCTTTTGAATG
>JAOUGB010000101.1 GCA_029857875.1 Desulfobacteraceae bacterium
TACAAAACCTCTGCGGGGCGTATTTGGATAGATACTTTCCCGGTGGCGTTAAAGAGGTCGCCCCTTTTGCTTTCATGGCGATCTTTTTGCTTTTTAAGCCCCATGGATTATGGGGATGGGAGCGGATTGAACGCGTGTAATCCAATCGTAAATCTTCAATCAAAAAACGGAGTTTATTTAAATGTCAACAACCTGGCTTCCCTGTGGTGTTTATCATCAGAATTATCATCAGGATCATGGGTGGTGGCAGACCAAGTTTATCAAGGGCAAGATGATTCTTCTTTTTATCATCCTGTTTGTTGTTATTCCATTGTTTGCAGATTCTTATTGGCTCAGTGTTTGTAACCAGATCGGCTATACGGTGCTTGGGGCTTTAGGGGTTCAACTATTAATCGGTTTTTGCGGCCAGATAACCCTGGGCCATGCTGCATTTATTGCCGTGGGCGCATATACGAGCACCCTCCTCATCCTTGAATTTCCCTGGCCCAAATTCATGATGGATTTCGGTATCGCTTATCCTATAAGCATCCTAATTGCCGCATTTGCAGCCGGTATATGGAGTGTTTTGTTCGGACTCCCTTGTGCCAGGGTCAAAGGATTTTATCTGATTTTAACCACCATGGCCGCTCAGTTCATTACCGTAGATTTTATTATTACAGGATATGTGAGTCAGATCGGAGGACGAGGACAGGCTTTTTCTTTGCCTCCGGGAACTATCAAGGTTGGGCCGTGGATTATCAACAGTGATCTTAAGGTCTATTTTATGATGCTCGTCTTGGTGGTTATTTGTGTTGTTGCGGTGGTTAATTTGCTCAGGACCCGTGTGGGAAGGGCCTGGGTGGCTATACGTGACAATGACATTTCCGCAGGGGTAATGGGGATTAATGTTTTCAAATACAAGCTTTTTGCATTTTTTGTCGCCGGCTTTATCGGCGGAATTGCCGGGGCGTTCTGGATCAGCAATCTTGCGGCGATCAGCCCCGAACATTTTCCCTGGTTCTGGTCTTTGTGGCTGGTGGGCGTCATTCTCATCGGCGGGGTCGGCTCGATCCACGGCACTATTTTCGGGGCCATATTCATGGTTGTTGTCATGGAGCTATTGCAGCTTGGTGTGATGCAGTTTATGGATACCAGCTGGGGAGAACGGCTGTTTATGGACTTTCTGTTTCTTAAAGAGGCCGCCTTCGGGCTTGCCATATGTGTATTTATGATATTTGAACCCAATGGTTTGGCCTATCGATGGTGGCAGACGAAGAACTATTTTAATTTGTGGCCGTTTTCGTATTAAATATGTGGTCAACTGACAAGTGGTTAAATAGTCTAAAATATATTTCTGAATACGGATTGGCAGTATTTATCACAACACTTAACTATAGTTTCGCACCTCAATATTGCTAAAAAGCCTGTTACACTGTATCGGCGTTGCTTAAAATTAAGGGTATGAAACTTGAGTACTTAACCAATAAACTATTCAACAAATTCTAAACAAAAAAGGAGGTGGTATTTAAACAAGCATTTGATCGGAAAGGAACTCGATGGAACTTTTACTTTCTTAAAAAGGGGAAAGAAATTATGTTTGCGAAAAATACGTGGTCAAAGATTTTTGTACACCTATTTATTGTGGCTTTGATTGTCGGATTTTCTTCCATGGCCGGCGCCGCAACAATTAAGGTGGGAGCGCTCAATGATATGACGGGAGCGACTTCAGATGTTGGAAAGGACTATGCTCTTGGCATTGCAGAAGCCATTCATTATGTCAATGATAATGGCGGGATCAATGGCAAGCAGATCAAGCTATATCAGTTTGATTACGGCTATCGTGTGCCCGAGGCGCTTACCAAATACAAGCTCTTCAAAAGGCTCCAATGCGTGGCGGTTTTGGGTTGGGGAACCGGTGATACCGAGGCATTGTCACCCACAATCACTAAGGATAAAATTCCATATGTGTCTGCCTCCTACTCAGCCCACCTGACGGATCCCAAAAAGACACCTTACAATCTTTTCTTTGCAACGGATTATTCAACCAACGCCAGGGCTGCCATCACGGCCTGGTTTGACAAAAAATGGCCCAAACACAAAGATTACGGGAAAAGAAAGCCTCGATTTCTCGCCTCTTATATGTTTGCTTCTCCATACTGCAGTGCGCCTATCAAGGCCATCAAGGATCAGGCTGAGTTGCTCGGCTTTGACATCGGTCCGGATCAGTCTGTTTCTTTGTTTGCCATTGATACCAAAAGCCAGGTTCTGGCCATGAAAGATTTCGGACCGGATCTCGTCTGGCACGGCAACACCACGATGTCGGTGGCAGCCACAGTGCGTGATGCCTATGCCTTAGGTCTTGGAGCGGATCACATTGTCAACAACTGGGGATTTGATGAGAATCTGCCGAAATTGGCAGGCAAGGCATCCGAAGGCGTTATGGGAGCGGCAGTTTGTGCATTTTTCGGTGAAAATGTGCCGATGATGGATAAAGTGGTCGAGTATGCCAAAAAATATAATCCGGGCATTCCTGCTGAAAAACGTCTTATCCGGACCGTTCAGGGATGGGGCGATGTGATGATTTTATGGGAAGCCTTGAAGCGGGCCGACAAGGCCGGAGGCTTGAGCGGTGAAAACATTCTGAAAAACGGTTTTGAAACCATGAAAGATTTTGACATCGGTCTGGGTGCGGCACCGGTTAACTTTACGGCAGCGGATCATCGTGTGGCCGGAATTGTGCCCATCTATGAAATCAAAGACGGCAAATTTCAAATCGTTGAAAAAGTCGATCTGAAAAGCCGCTGGCCAAAGAAATGGGCCGACGAGTGGCTCGGATGGTAGGGAGGTTTCAAGGCTTTGTCTAATGAGGAAATGATCTTAAAGATCAACAATATCGAGGTCAAGTATCACGAGGTCATTCTGGTGATAAAAGGTGTCTCCATAGAGGTTCCTAAGGGTGCCATTGTGGCCCTTTTGGGTGCCAATGGGGCCGGTAAGAGTACGACCTTAAAGGCCATCTCAGGACTTTTACGACACGAAGACGGAGAGGTGACCGATGGGTCCATTGAATTCATGAATCAGCGCATCGATAATATGGGCGCTGAAAAGATTGCCAAAATGGGCGTCGTTCAAGTCATCGAGGGCCGGCGGGTTTTTGAACACCTCACCGTGGAGCAAAACCTGAAGGTAGGGGCTCATATGAGAAAGTTCGGCAGATCCATCAACGACGGCCTGGATATGGTATACCACTACTTTCCGCGCCTTAAGGAAAAGCGTAATGAAACCGCCGGATTTATCAGCGGCGGGGAACAGCAGATGACGGTAGTGGGACGTGCTCTAATGACCAGCCCCAAACTGATTCTTTTGGATGAGCCTTCCATGGGCCTGGCGCCGCTTCTTATCCATGAAATCTTTAATATTATTACAAAGCTTAACCAGGAGGAGAAGATATCGATCCTGCTGGTGGAACAGAATGCCAAACTTGCCCTTAATGTTGCACCCCATGCCTATGTGATGGAGAACGGTCGCATTGTCATGGAAGACACAGCCGAAAAGCTCCGAGAGAATCCAGACATCAAGGATTTCTACCTTGGTCTTACCGATGTTGGAGGCCGTAAGAGTTTTCGGGATATAAAACACTATAAACGAAGAAAACGATGGCTTACCTAACCCTTTATATAGAATAAGGGAGGAAAAAAATGCGTAAAAGATCAATTATACTTACATGTTTAAGTATTTTCGTTGCCGCTGCAATGCTGGCAGGGTGTGCCGGAATGCCGGCAGCACCCACACAGCAGAATTTTAAAGCACCGGTGGTTACACTCGATTCAATGGAAGTCGCCCATGCTTTTGGATATTGGTATTTTTCCAAGAAAGTCGAACCCACCAAGGGAAAGCCGGACGACGTTGGTGCACCACTTGATCTGGCTTTTATCTTTAATATTGAAAATCCAAATGGATACCCGGTAAAGATGGAAAGCCTAAAGTTTACCGTTGCTTTTGAAGAGTTTGATCTGAATACGGTCAGTTCTACGGATATCATGTGGATTCCTGCGGGAAAAACAAATCAGGTGAGAGTGCATGCCCATTTTGATGTAAGGCAGTCTCTGCTTAGCCTTTTGGTCACCGGCGGATTCAAGCTGCAAGAAAAAGGAACCAATGTTTGGGCCCAGCTCGAAAAATGGTGGACAGAAATTCCGGAATATTCGGTTCCGGTTCATGTCAAAGGTGGTTCTGCTGTTTTTCAGGCAGACGGATTGACCAAGGTGGCGACGTTTAATGCGTCATTTCCTGAATAAATCAAAAGACAGGTTTCAGGGAACAGGTTTCAGGGACCGGGGATCAGGGATCAGCGGTAAATAACGGGTTACAAACGACCGTCGGCTGATCCCTGCCCCCTGACACCCGACACCTGACCCATGTTGAAAGGGTAACTACTGTCGCCACGTTTCGCCGGATTCATTATTAAAGGTTTTTTGTTATGGGATTATACGATTTTACGTTCTACGATCTTATTGCCCGAAATGCCGTATGTTTTGGTGACCAATCTGCATGGTTCGAGGTTGACGCCGACAAATCGCTGACATTTTTTCAAATTAAAGAAATGATCGATCGCCTTGCTTTTGGTTTACAGACAATTGGTATTAAAAAAGGCGATCGGATCGGCGTTCTGGGGAAAAACAGCCTTGAATACTTTCTCCTTTACGGCGCTGCCGCGGCCCTAGGCGCAATCCTATTGCCCGTCAACTGGCGGCTTTCGACCGAAGAGATCAAATATAACCTGAAGGATTGTGTTCCTGAGACGCTCTTTGTAGATGCGGAGTTTCAAGACCTTGTCAAGGGGTTAAAGTCCGATCTTCCTTCAGTGAAATCATATTACACGTTCAAAGATGAAGGAGGAGGCTTTCTTGAGTTTGATGATTTGATGAACAACACGGGACAATTTGAAGCTGAAGATGTCTCCAATAATGATGGTTTTGTGGTCATTCATACGGCCGCTGTAGAAGGGAGACCAAGAGGCGCCCTGTTAAGCCACGGCAATCTCTTATGTGCCGGCCTGCACTTGAGTCATTGTTTTCATTTAACTGAAAAAGATGTTCATTTGAATTTTCTGCCCCTTTTCCATGTGGGCGGACTTTTTATGGTCATCAGCAGTTTTTTAGCCGGTGCCCTGAACGTGAACATGAGCAAATTCGATGCGGAAAAAGCGGTTGAACTCATTGAAACGAAAAAAGCGACCCTCTTTTTTGATTTTTCACCGATCCTTGCATCCATTCTTGAGCAACATGAAAGAACAGGTCAAGATATCAAAAGCCTCAGAGCTGTTATGGGACTGGATACGCCGGAAACCATCGAGAAGTATCAACACGTCACCGGCGGTACGTTTTATTCCATTTACGGGCAAACGGAAACAACAGGTCTGGCAACCATGGGACAATACAATGACCGGCCGGGTTCTGCCGGAAAAATGGTTCCTCTTGGGAAAGTACGTCTGATGGATGATTATGATCGTCCGGTTTCAACCGGAGAGGTGGGCGAAATCACCATGAAAGGCCCTTTGGTGTTTAAAGGCTACTGGAATCTTGCGGAAGAAACCGCCCATACATTTCGTGAAGGGTGGCATCACACCGGAGATCTGGGCCGTTTTGACGAAGATGGGTTTCTCTGGTACGCCGGCCGAAAGGCCGAGAAGGAGTTGATCAAACCAGGCGGCGAGAATGTCTATCCTGCTGAAGTGGAAAAGGTAATTATTCAGCATCCGGCCGTTGAAAAGGTCGTTGTTTTCGGCGTTCCGGATCCCAAATGGAAAGAAGGAATAAAAGCGGTTTGCCTGTTGAAATCCGGACAGCATTTAGAAGCTCAGGAATTGATTCAGTTTGTGGGCGAGCGAATCGCCAGATATAAAAAACCCCGGTATGTTGAATTCATATCCGATTTTCCTTCCCTTGAAGACGGAACTCCGGACAGGACCAAAATCAAAGATCTGTATGGCGGCACATAAAAATTTATAATTGAAGATCGATTCGTCGATCGACTTCACCTCCACCTCATTTCAATCGCTTCGTAACTCCATATATGCAATCGGAATCAATTAAGCTTACATCTTTTGCGTTCTTGTAAAGTTTATGCTATACAGAAATAACTAATGTAAGCGCTAGGGGTGCTGATCGGCTGAGAGGCATTTTATGTCAACCCTAAGAACCTGAACTCGATAATGCGAGCGTAGGGATGCGATTGAGACTTGAACCAAGGGTCTAAAAGCCGCAGCCCTTGGTTTTTTTATTTTTGGAGGCAGTTATGACACAACTGGAACTCGCCAGAAAAGGTGTCACTTCAAGCCAGATGGAGCTGGTGGCTCAGTATGAGGGATTGGAGGCCGAATTTGTTCGGCATGGTATAGAACAGGGAACAATTATAATTCCGGCCAATATCAACCATACCAACCTTACTCCTCGGGGCATCGGGCAAGGGCTAAAGACCACTGATCCAAGACATTGTGATTCATCCGAATACAATAAACAATGTAAATCTTTCGCTTATTCCGCTCTCAAAAAGGGAATTTTTACTAAAATTAAGGAATTTGTGTAACAGCGAGCGATGAGTTGATCTCTCCCCCTCTCCAATGCAACGTTACAGCTAAATCTGCGGACAAGGAGGTAGTGATATGTTGCCTATAAGAAATATAGCTATTTTTGGAATTCTTTTTTGTTTATTTGCTTCCTTTGCCACCTTAGTTCTCGCAAATGAAGCAAATACTACCTGGCAGATCATTACGCATATTGATAAAGTTCTCAAAGAAAATCCTTTGCCAGTTGACAAGAAATCCCAGCTAATCAAGATCGCGGAAGATGATACGATAAGTGCTTTTGTTGTTAGGATGATGCCGGGTGCTGAATTAGGACCTCATTATCACGAAAGCCATGATGAAATTGAATATGTAATTAGGGGTACAGGACAATTGCTGGTTAATGATAGATGGGTCGACATTAAACCAGGAAGTATTCATTTCAACCCAATGAGTAAAGTTCATGCTGCAAGAAATACTGGCAATGAGCCATTGATAGTCTTAATAGCTTTCACCCCGGCAATGAAAGTAACAGATAGGCATTTCTTAAAATAGTCAATGAGAAGTAAGGGCAATGGGGGTAGAGATAAGGCCCTTTCGCATCGCATAGTGGCAACACTTTCATGGATGTCGGTTGGCCATTTAGAAAATGTTTATTCTTATAAAATACCTTTGAATTTCGGTTGTGTTTTTGACCAAATTACACAAATTGGTCAACCTGAGATATGTTATGGAAAGCACATGAATCGGGCCTGTTTTAATTCATGTGCTAACTCTAACATACCATTTAGCTGAACTTGCCGCTCTTTGCTATTAATTTTTATCCCTTGAATTTTTGTGATATCAAACGAGTGTCTCTTGATAGGTTTTCACAGTAAGAGCTCAAACCCTACAAAAATT
>JAOUGB010000102.1 GCA_029857875.1 Desulfobacteraceae bacterium
CCTTAATTTTAGATCAATTTAGCTCACTTTAGGCACTTGTAACTTTTGCTGTTTTGATATCAAAGTCAGCATATCAGTAAAAAATGTCGAGAAGGATTCGCATTTTTCAGTACTTTACCTATCCCCGATCCTTCTACAAATTTCAACGGTCAAACAAAATACGATATCCGGGGCCAACTGTTCGGCAATGGTTTTATCGAACAAAATTTTTGCTTCAGCGAGAAATTCATCATCTCTGTCCCAAAATTGAACTGCCACAGGAATACGCGGTGTTATTTCGAAAGCATAGGCTGCATCTGCCATGTCAAGTGAAATTCCATCGAGTCTTTCGCATTTTTCTTTGAATTCCTCGATATTGTTTTCATATCGCGTTTCGATGATATGGGTAGGTATTTTGTGTGGTCCACGAAAAAAGGTAGCGCCGCCAGGAATATCTTTTTCGGATATCCATTCCTTACTTATGTTTATGTCCTTTGATCTTAAAAGATAATAGATAATAAAAAGTCCTAATAAACGATTTACATCCGGGTTATCCTCCTGAAGTCGTATTATTTTAGACTCGCGGGGATAGATGCCATAATCTTCACCCCAAACGGATATTCGATACCCTTTTTTTATGGGGTCATAATCGCATAATGCGAGCCGGCAAACATCTTCAGGATTTTTTTCGGCCAGTTCAATAAAGTAGCTGGAGTCGATAGAATTTTTCATATGATGTTTAATGCCTCCAATGATATTTATACCTCACTTCTTATCTCGTCAACTGCTCGATAATTTTCCGATGCTCAGGAAAAAGATTAACGAGAACATCGGGCTGTGCAATTTCTAAATCATCAATATCGAAACCAGGCGCAACCGTACAACCCACTAACGCAAATGAGTTCGCCGCTTGTAGGTTTGCACCAAACCATGCACCATGTGGAACCATCGCCTGGAACACCTCGCCGTCATCCAAATTCATGCCCAATTTTATCTGTGAGTAATTTCCTCGCTGGTCGATGATATGAATAATCAAAGGATCACCAATATAAAAGTGCCACAATTCATCCTGCTTGATGCGATGAAACGCTGAGAAGTCGTTATTATGGAGGAGAAAATAGATTGCTGTACAAAAGGATCGATCATCCCTGAACCGCCCAGGCAATGCGTGCTTGTCGATGTTTTCAACAGAACGATATGTTTCTTTAAAATAGCCACCCTCGACATGGGGTGAAAGTTCAAGCTTATCGATCCAGTATTGAGCATCGTTCATTCCACTACTCCCTTCCTTTAGCAGAATTAAAATACAGAGGCATAACCCCGGATAACCAGCAAGATTAACATATTCTATTTGTAAAAAATTCAATCTAAATTGGGAATCTTCTTCAATCGATCCAGAATCTCCTTCGCGCCCTGGTAGTTCAGGCCTTCCTCATGCACGACAATTCGGTAAAACTTACATTCAACACAACCGACCATCTTCGACGCAAACTCTCCTTGAACCTTGCCGTCGCAAAAGGTTCCGGTAATGGCCCAGCACGAACGACCTCCCATTTTGCCGGAATTCATACCGTCTGTCCTGGATTCGATGGAAGCAGGGCACACACCCAGTTCATCCACCTTTTCACCACCTGGTTGTCGCCCGCACTTCATGAATTCCCAACAATTCAATTTAACCATAACGATACTCCAACAAAACCATCCTAAAAGGAATGAAAAAACTCGTCAGTCGATATTGCTGACGATGGTTATTCTATCTTTAAGATAGTGGATTATTATTTCATTTCTATTTCATCCTTTTCAATGTCTTCCAATATTTTAAAAACATATCTTGCAGGCCAATCTGCAACAGCACCGGATAATGCGACTGAAACTGCAGTAGCTTCTAATATTTCTTGACGACTTACACCTAAGCCAACAGCACTGCTGACATGATACTCAATTCAGCCATAGCAAGCTTTTGATATACTAATTCCCAAGGCGATAAGTTCTTTGTATTTTTGTGAAAGATCGCCGCTTTCAAGCGCCTCCATTTCAATTCTATCCATGTCTTGAAATGTTTTGATTCCGCTCTTTTGCATTTGCAAGTTATACTTCTGTCTCAATTTTCTGGTTTCATCTGTGTCGATAAACATAAGGTGTCTCCCATCTCCCATTTATTAATGCCGGAGGGCGCAAAGCACCTGATCCCAAAATTTAAAACACTATGGTTTTGAGAGATCGGAACGCCCTTACATTGGTATGTTTTGATTTGATTCAATCCACAAAGGAACAGCAGTAATCCGTTATGTTTTTAACCTTCAGTCCGAACTTGGATTGCGCCGGGACTTCAAACGCCTCTCCTTCCTCAACCCATTTCCACTTGTCAGATCCCGGAAGCAACACTTCCAGTCCGCCAATGATAATCTCTATGATTTCCTTTTGGTCGGTGTTAAATTCATATTCGCCCGGGAGCATAACCCCAAGCGTCTTTTTAGACCCATCCGAAAATAGAATGGAACGACTCGTAACCTTGCCGTCAAAATAGATATTTGCTTCTTTAACGATTGTTACATTGGTAAACTCTGACATAGGATTTTCCTTTCAGTATATTGGGTATTTTGATTGATGAAACATATTGTCCTTCCTGTCAAGCGAAGACGATTATGAGGTTAGCGGAAAAGAATCATTCTTTTTTCGCACTATATCGATTACGTTCATTAAAAAATGTAATGTCAGCATATCCTGCAAAAATTTTCCCGGAATGAATAACACCTTCAGGGATATAATAGATGTCCCCTTTTTTATATTCCCTTTTGATTCCATTGATTATCAAATCAATTTTTCCATGCAGCACGAACCCAACTTGAGCGGCATGAGAGTGCTCGGGAAGATCTACGTCATTTTCAAACTGCATAAATATCAGTTGATGATCCCGGGCTTGGGACAAATAAGCCCTGACACCATCAAGCGGTATATCAGCTTCCGGCAGATTTCTGACCGGGTCAGGAAATATGTGTTCCATTTCTATCCTTTCATCACCGTTGGTCGATGTTGTTCGACATGATTACTGTAGTATTTTTATTTTCTTTCTATAAAAATCAGGCTTTTTCTGTTTCCTTCTTTCTTTTGTCTTTTAAATAAATTGCTTTAGAGAAACCGTCACCCACTGATCTTTCTTCGATCTGAAAAAGCTTTGTGGCTGCCACCAGTTCCCCTAATTTTTTGTAACCATAGTTTCGCGGATCAAACCCTGGCGACTGTTTGGCAACGTTACTACCGACAGCTCCAAGATGGGCCCAGCCACCGTCATCCGAAGAAGCCTCAACCGCGTTTCTAAATAAATTGACGAGTTTCGTATCTTGCTTAAGCTCGTTGGTTGTTTTGCGACGAATCGTCTCGGTATCGTCATCCTTGGATCGAAGCACTTCAGTGAAAATAAACTTGTCACATGCGGACACAAAAGCTTCAGGCGTTTTTTTCTCCCCGAATCCATAAACAACAAGACCGGCCTCTCTTATCCTTGAAGCCAGCTTAGTGAAATCACTATCGCTGGACACAATGCAGAATCCGTCGAATTTACCCGCGAAAAGCAAGTCCATTGCGTCGATTATCATTGCACTATCGGTAGCATTTTTTCCCGAGGTATATCTAAATTGCTGTATGGGCTGAATAGAATACTGTAATAGAACTTCTTTCCACCCCTTAAGGCCGGGCACCGTCCAGTCGCCGTAAATTCTTTTTACATTGGCTGTTCCGTATTTTGCAATTTCCGATAGCAGCCCTTCAATAATAGAAGGTTGGGCGTTATCTGCATCTATTAATACTGCCAATTTTTCAATTTTTCCGTTGGTCATGTTTTTTTCCTTCTTTTTTATGGTTTTGCAGAAAATAGTACCCGGTACCACGATAAAACAACCATACCGATTGTAGCGCCCATGCAGTAGGTCTGATGTCTTTTTTCCAGAAGATAACAAAGATACAGGGCATAGAGAAGTCCGAGAAAAATTCCCGCTATAAAGCCGAACAGATGTGCCGTAAGGTCCGAGTGTTTGCTTGAACCCAGCAACCCGAGCAGGGCCAAGCCGCCGGCAAGGGGAAGCCATGCTTTCATCCGCTGGCCGGCGATTTTTATCTTCCTGCTTAGCTGATATGCGGCCAGAATACCTACAGCGCCAAATACAGCAGTTGATGCGCCGATTGAAATATGACCGTATCGAAACAGGGCCGCATTGGCCAGGTTTCCCAAAATTCCGGTTAACAGTATCATCAACCAGCCGACACCAACTCCGGTAATGTTGCAAACCGCGGTGCCAAATATGGCGATTCCAGCCATATTGCCTGCCAAATGCGGGTAGCTCGAGTGCAGCATCAAAGCAGTAACGGTCCTGTAAATTTCTCCATTGAGAATATCATAGGCAGACGCCCCATATTCCCTGACAATTTTGTCCACGCTACCGGACATGTTCAAGGCTATACTGCATGCCATTAAAACCAGGCTTGCCCATATGCCTGTGAAAGTCCTCTGATGCGTTTCTGTTTCCTGCGCATCCGGCAGCGGAATAGGTGGATTCTCCTCAATATATTGCTCGATAAGTTCCAGGGCTCTGTCGTGAATCGTCTCATCAACCCAAATTTCCCAGTTGCTGCCGGATCTTCTTATGGAATACGTCAGACCGTATGCATCAAGCACCAATCCATAGGTGTCAGCCTGGTCTTGTGTGAGATTTTCGCATAATATTTCAATCATATAATGTAAAGGGTTCGAGGCTTCAAGGGATCAAGTGTTCTTTTTTCGCGCTTCGTTTTCAGAGTCCAATTTGGCTCGGCCTGATTTATTTATCATTTCGAAATGTTCCTATCAGAAAACAAGCCTTCCGATAAATCTATCCTTTGACTTTCTGAAGTTGGAACACAGGTTTCTAACGTGTTCTGATGAAGAGGAACACCATTGACCGCAACCATAATCTTTGCGATAGTTTTTTACGGTATTGCCGCAGTTTGAACAGTTTCGTGTAATTTCGTCTTTAAAAAACTCCACCCAATTTTCACAATTCGGGCATTTAACATCAAAGATTGCATCAAATCCCCATTCCTGAGTGTTATTCACTGTACATTTTCTCATACCTAAACTGAGCGTTTCAATTTTTTGAAAGGGTTAATTTAATAATATTTTTAAGGTATTCTGCCATTTTGAATTTCAAGAATTTGAAACCCTACGGGATTTCCAATTTTTATCCGCCTCAGGAGGATCACCGCATCTACTGTGTCAGATGCCGTTCCGCATAGGCGACTATAGCGAAACGACATCTTTCTTGTATCTGTGGCAAACTTGAAAATCGCTCAATTTAGGTTATAATTAAAAAAGGCTCCTAAAAGGAGCCTTTTTTAATTGATGATGTTCCGACGTTTCATCGGGTTAGGCTTGCTGATATTTCGCCTCCATTTCCCGGCGATCCGCCATATCCATCAGGACCCTTTCCCTGGCCTTGTCGATGCCGAGCTCTTTTCTCTTTTTATCGATGTGCGCAATCATCATGCGCGCCATCTCATACGGATCGGCTGTAAAACCCCATTTCCCAAGGCCTTGTTTTTCCAGTCCCTCAAACAACAGCTTATGAAACTTGGTCTCTTCAATAATAGGGAAGGTTACGCCGAAAACAGTAAACACACCCGATGCAACGAAATACTGACCGATGCAGATGGCTTTTTCGCTCATCCATTCGGGAGCGGCGCCTGCCACAGGTAGGTCAGCGATGCTATGCCCAAGTCCCCCTTCTTTGACCATGGCGGAAGCTGCAATAAGAATCCGGCTGTTATCTACGCAAGAACCTATACCCAGAACCGGGGGCATCCCAACCGTTTCACAGACTTCATGTAATCCCGGTCCCGCAAGAATTGCCGCTTCAGGGGTGGTTAATCCGGCCTTTGCAAGGGCAATCTGAGAACAGCCGGTCTGGAGAACAAGTACGTCATTTTTAATTAACTCCTTAACCAGTTCTACATGAACCCAGTCCTGTTTTACCCTTGGGTTGGTACATCCGACGACACCGGCAACCCCCCGGATCCGGCCGTTAATGATATTGTCATTGAGTGGTGTGTAGGACCCTCGGAAGGTACCGCCGAGCATATAATTAATATACTCGTGGGAGAATCCGTGGACACCGATGTTTTTAATTCTCGGGATTTCTATTTCTGATGTTCTGTTTTTGAACCTGGAGATGGCCTTTATGACGATCTCATCGGTGCATGAAGTCGGATTGTGTTCATTGAATTCAATGTGCTGTGCGCCTTCGATATGGCATCTCGGGTTGGTGGTGATCAACGGGGTGCTATAACACTCAGCCACTTTGGCCAGCCCCTGTTTGATACACTGTACGTCAACGGTCATGGCATCGACTGCACCGGTGACCAGTATGGTTTCCGTGGACATAAAGTTTCCTGCGTGAGGAATACCGTGACGCACCAGCATTTCAGCGCCTGAGCAGCACATTCCCACCAGATTTATTCCCTTGGCGCCGGCTTTTTGGGCGGCTTCAACTAGTGACGGCTCCTTTGACGATACAAGCATGGACTCAAAAAGGTTCGGTTCATGACCATGTACGATGATATTCACCTCGTCTTCTTTAAGGACACCCATATTCACTTCGATGCTGACCGGAGACGGAGTTCCGAAAAGAATATCGGATATTTCCGTGGCCACCATCGAGCCTCCCCAGCCGTCGGCAAGCGCAGTTCGACTGCACTGTTTTGTGATGTTTTCATAATGCTGATCCACGCCCATATGGCTTCGATGCATCAGTTCCATGATTTCGCGCATGGCACCCCTGGGGACAATACCCAGCTTTCGCCAGGTTTCCAGTGTTTTTTCGGGAACGCGCTTGGCAAAGGGGATTTCCCCTTCCACTTGAGTATATGTCCGCTCCAGTTCTTTATACAGATCCATGGCAATATCATTCGTTTCGCGTCCCTCGACTTCAATACCGATGGAAGCCGCGACCTCTTCGAGTTTTTGTGTATCTTTAATTTTATAATCCGTGATATTGCCATTTACCACTTCGCGGAAAAGATCGAGCATGCTCATTCCATGATCGGTATGGGCTGCACCGCCGGCAGCGACCATGCGTGCAAAATTTCGAGACATGATCGTATCAATGGTTGCGCCACAGACCCCGACCTTGCCATAGGGGTCCCTGGAATTCAATCTACAAGGGCCCATGCCACAGTGCTTACAGCATGCGGAATCCGCACCAATAGGGCAGGCTTTCATACTGGCTGCTCTGTCAAAGGCGGTCTCTACGCCGTCTCTTTTGGCTTTTTCCAGCATTTGTGCTGTAGCGTCACATATTGTAACGTCCTTTGGAGTAATCTCCTTTTTTTTGGAAATTCCTTTTTTTTCTTCCATTATTCCTCCTTCCTGGAAAGAATTATTTTTGGCATTGTTTATATAAATTCATTAACGATAATGATTATTAATAATAAT
>JAOUGB010000103.1 GCA_029857875.1 Desulfobacteraceae bacterium
CATCGTTGTTTTTTGCAATATCGGCGACGTATTTGATCATTCGTATAATCGCAGGGTTAAGCGGTTGATAGAGATGTGCAACCTGTCTGTTGACTCTGTCAACCGCCAGCGAATACTGGATAAGGTCATTGGTTCCAATACTAAAAAAGTCAACATCCCTTGCCATCACATCTGCCATAATTGCGGCTGAAGGTACTTCTATCATTATTCCGACTTCTATATTGTCATTAAAAAGTATACCTTCTTTATCCAGAGAATCGGCTGCTTTGTTTAATATCTTTTTCGCTGCAAGGACTTCATCATGGCATGATATCATGGGGAGAAGAATTCTAACAGGACCGAATGCAGAGGCCCTTAATATGGCTCGGAGTTGTGTTTTGAAAACATCCGGGTTTTTTAAACAGTACCGTATACCTCGAAGGCCCAAAACAGGATTCTTTTCATCCGAATTTGAGGCATAAGAAACCGCTTTATCACCACTGATATCTAATGTTCGAATAGTAACGGGATTAGGCGCCATCACTTCGACGACATCCTTATAATTGTCGAACAGATCATGTTCATTCGGGAAATCGAGCTGGCTAAGATATTGAAATTCCGTTCGATAAAGCCCGATTCCATCCCCGCCATAGTTTATTACTGATACAACTTCTTCAGGGAGCTCGATATTACCCATAACTTCCAGTTTGATACCATCGGTTGTTTTGGCTGGGAGATGACTGCTTCGGGTAATTACAGCCTTATGTCTTTCGTAATTGGATTGCCGTTCTTCGAACTGAATAAGGGTTTTATCGGTGGGATGGACAATAACAATTCCCGCAGTTCCATCCACAATGATAATGTCATCGTTTTTTATTAAATGTGTCGCTTTTTCAAGACCCAAAACAGCCGGAATTTCAAGTGATCGGGCGATGATTCCAGTGTGTGAAGTCTTTCCCCCGAGATCAGTTATAAGTCCTTTTATTTTTTCCAGCTGTATCTGACTCGTTTCTGCAGGAGAAAGGTCGACAGCCACAAGAATGACCCGTTTTCCAATAGCACCAATATCCAAAGTTTTTGCCCCAACCAGGTTTTGCATGATGCTTTCAGATATGTGGACTATATCTGACATTCTACCCTGCAAATAAGGGTCAGGCATATTTCTGAACATATTTTTAACATTCGATACGACTTTTTTGAGGGCCCATTCAGCATTTACCAGTTCTTTTTCTATGGTTTCGATGACTTTGCCATAAAGCATCTTGTCTTTATACAAGACCTTGTGAGTTTCAAGTATATGGATATGATGTCGTAATTCTTCAGGGGTTGTTTCAATGATTTCTTGAAGCTTATCTTTGGCACGCTTTACGGCAGATTTAAACCGCTTGATCTCATTTTGTAAGTTTTCTTTAGTAATGAAGTATTTATCGACAACATCTACACCTTCTTTTCCGACCAGATATGCTTTGCCAATGCAGATACCCGGAGAGACATTGATACCGTGCAGTCGTATTTCACTTTTGTTGGTACTAAGCATGTCTGACTATTCTCCAAAACCACTTTCAATCAACTGAACCAGGTCGTTTAAAATCCCAAGATCAGATTGATCATCAATTTTTAATGTAATTATTGATCCTTTTGGGCAGACCAGTGTAAGGATATCGATAATGCTCGAAGCATCCGCCTTTTTGCTGTCTTTAATAATCCACACCTTTGATTTTACGTTTTGAACCAGTTGTGCTATTTTTGCTGCGGATCTGGCATGAAGCCCGAGATCGTTTGTTATGGTGACACGCCTTGAAAGTTCATTCGTTGAATTATTCATCATTGGAAACTTAATTTGTGCCCGATATACATTTATGGATGGGCACGAGCTAAAGCCCCTCCCGACAGAAATGGACGCGTATTTTCACCAGAGATGTGCTGTTTGATATATGTGTAATACGATGCAGCGCACTAAGAAGCAAGGTCCGGTCTAAGGCTTGGGAGTTGCTTTCAGCCGTCATAACCTTAAGCGACTATGACGAAGCCGGCTTGTAGTCTATTCATATATAAATTAACAGAATTTCAAAACGTTGGTCACGTTAGCAACTTCACACTTCTAACTCAAGTTTACCACCCGAATATGGTTAAAAAGTCTTTAACGTTACAGGCCAAAATAAATTTTTTAAGCTAAAAGAAGTCTTTGGAACAATAACGTACGGCACCAAAATTCAAAAGAGATAATCACCATAAGATTAATAAAAATTTTTATCAACCCCCATGATGTTTGTCAATCTGTAATCATTGACAAAGCTTTAAATTACTGTTAGGGCTTACTTTGAAGGTATTCTACAATAGCCTGATTTTTTAAGAAATATTTATTGTCCTATTTATGCATTAATTTTCTTGATGAGGTGGCCTCATGGCGGATAAGATATTGATTTTTGGAAAGGATACCTGACCCTATACAAATCAGGCTCGTGAAGCTTTTGCCAAACAAGGTCAGGAAGTTAAATACATTAATGTTAAGGCTGATGCTGAGAAAATGAAGACCATGCTGAAATATTCCGATGGCATACGAAAGGTTCCGGTAATTGTGGAACAAGGCAATGTTACCATCGGGTTCAACGGCGGAACGTGAGGCGTTTAAGTATATCGGCTGTATGTCGATAATTTGAGACCTTTTTAAAATACCTTTTTTGCCCGATTTCTGTGCCCGCCTTGTGAAATGCCTGCCCAATGAAATGCAACGCATATTTCATCGGGGCGTAGCCTATTTCTCTGGGGTCAGGCTTAAATTTTAACCCGCCTCAGGCGGATAAGATCCTAACACAGTTTTATTGTATTGAATAAAATGGAAAAACAGTTCATTGTTGATGATTTAAGTATCGGTGAAGCATGGCGGCTTTTCAAGATCATGGGAGAGTTTGTTGAAGGCTTCGATACGCTTAATGAAATAGGGCCTGCGGTGAGTTTCTTCGGATCTGCAAGAGTTAAACCTTCTGATTCAATCTATAAAAAAACTGAAAAACTGGCCAAGCTTTTTGTAGAAAACAACTTTGCCGTGATTACAGGTGGGGGGGGAGGCGTGATGGAAGCGGCCAACAAAGGTGCTGCAGAAGCAGGAGGCACCTCCGTCGGGCTGAATATTATTCTTCCCTTTGAGCAGAAACCGAATTCTTTTGCCAATGTTAAAATCGACTTCAAATACTTTTTTATTCGCAAAGTCATGTTTGTTAAATATGCTGCGGCATACATTATCCTGCCTGGCGGTTTCGGTACCCTGGATGAATTGTTTGAAGCCGTCACACTGGTTCAGACCCACCGCATAAAACCTTTCCCGTTGATTCTGGTCGGCTCGGACTACTGGGAAGGGCTCATTGATTGGATAAAAACAAAACTGCTTTCTGAAAAGCGGATATCTCCAGAAGATATTGAAATTTTGCAGGTCATGGATGAGCCTGAAGAAATCGTCAAAGCCGTACAGAAGGTGATTATATTATAGTGAGTGCCTATCCATAAATGGCTATTTTGCCCAATATCTTCGTTATGCTCAAAAATTAATCCTCGGAATATTAAACATATGCCTGTGGTTAATTTTCTCGCATGCCTCGATCTTGAACAAAATATCTCATTTCTGGACAGACACTATCGAGTGTTTTTTAGGGATTCAAGTTTAGAGATGTATCAGCCTGCCTTCCTTTTTTTGAATACGGATAAACAGCAAACGGGAATATTTCTACTTGATTAATAAAGAATATGATGTATGATCTGACTATAATAAATGAATGACATTCAGAAAAGAGGTTTTTGAGCCTCTTTTTAAGTTAAAGTCCACTTGTCGTCCACCCATTAGAAAGTCTGAAAAGAAAAAACTGATACATTTAAAGGTAAAGAATATTGACAGAATCTAATAAACCCAAAGAACAGGACATTCTGATGGAGTTAGAGGATGTCCATATGTTTTTCGGTAAGGTATGCGCTTTGGCCGGCGTTAGCCTGAAAGTAAGAAAAGGCGAGATTCATTCTGTCATCGGCCCCAACGGCGCCGGCAAGACGGTGATGATGAATATAATTAACGGCCTTTATTCCCCACAAAAAGGGAATATTTTTTATAAACAAAGAAAGATCAACACACTCAAGCCGTTTGAACGGGCTCAACTCGGTATTTCCAGAACATTTCAGAAAGTCGAAGTTTTCGGTGGTATGACGGTATTGGATAACATCCGTCTGGGCCGGCATATCCATATGAAATCGGGTATTTCCACCGGATCGATTTATTTTGGCAAAACCGCCCGTGAAGAGATTGAACACAGAAGTTTTATTGAAGAACAAATCATTGATCTTCTGGAAATTGAACATATCCGGCATAAACCTGTGGGCATGTTGCCGTATGGACTGCAAAAGCGAGTGGAACTCGGCAGGGCACTGGCCCTTGAACCGGAGCTTTTAATCCTGGATGAGCCGCTGGCCGGGCTTAATCTTGAAGAAGTCGAAGACATGGCACGGTTTGTTTTGGATATTAATGAAGAAGAGCGGTGGAAAGTCACCTGTATTCTGGTGGAGCATGATATGGGTGTGGTCATGGATTTATCCGACCGTGTCTTTGTTCTCAATTTTGGCAACATGATCATCGACGGAACTCCTGATGAAGTCCAAAATCACCCTGAAGTGATTAAGGCATACCTGGGTGAAGAGGATATGTATGCAACCAGGAGATAGAACAGTCCAGAAGAAAATATAGCATGAAAATTACAAAAGATCTCACAATCCCAAAGCTTTTTTATGAAAAAGCCGGCAAATACGGCAAGGGCAGAGTGGCCATGCGGGAGAAGCAATTTGGCATCTGGCAACCCATTACCTGGCATGACTATTTTGAAAATGTAAAGTACCTGACCCTTGGACTTATTCGTTTAGGCCTTGAAGAAGGAGATAAGGTTGCCATGATCGGCGACAATCGTCCCGAGGGTCTGTGGGCTGAAATAGCGACGTTATGCGCAAGGGGCGTGGGGGTTTGGCTGTTCCGGGACTGCCTGATTGATGAGGTCAAGTACATCATCGACCATTCGGACACAAAATTTTTATTCGGGGAAGGCCAGGAGGAAGTCGACAAGGCCATCTCTGTATTAAATGAATGCCCCAAACTGGAAAAAATTATCTGGGATGATCCCAAGGGAATGCGAGATTACAACCAGGACTATCTGATCAGTTTAAAGGACGTTCAGAGCCTGGGCCGGGAACTCGATCAACAACAGCCCGAGCTTTTTGAAAAGATGATCAATAAAGGCCACGGGGATGAAGTGGCTTTACTTTTTTATACTTCCGGAACCACATCGTTGCCAAAGGGGGCACTTTTGTCCCACAATAATATGCTGACCATGGGGCAGCATCTCATGGCTGTGGATCCGTGTGTGGAAACGGATGATTATGCCTCTTATCTGCCTTTTGCGTGGATCGGGGAACAGATGATGTCGATTTCCTGCGGCCTGCAAGTGGGATATACCATCAATTTCCCGGAGGAACCGGAAACCGCCGAGGAGAACATCAGGGAGATCGGTCCCCATGTGATGTTTGCTCCCCCACGCATGTACGAGCAGATGACCCGAACGGTACAGGTTAAATATCTGGATGCCACGTGGATCAAACGGAAATTCTATGAGCTTTCCACGAAAATCGGTTATCTTGTGGCGGATCTTAAGTTTCAGAAAAAACGAATTCCATGGTACTGGGCGTTTTTAAGATGGTTGGCGTATATTAGCGTTCAAAAGAAAATAAAGGACCATCTCGGCCTGTCTCGTGTTCGAAATGCCTATACGGGCGGGGCGGCCATGGGCCCGGATCACTTTCGTTTTTTTCATGCACTGGGAGTAAACCTAAAGCAGATCTATGGCCAGACCGAAGTCGCCGGCATTTCTGTGGTTCATCGAAGCGGTGATATAAAATTCGATACGGTGGGTCATCCGATTCCTGAAACAGAAATAAAAATCACTGAAGACGGTGAAATCCTAACCAGAAGTCCTTCCGTTTTTTTGGGTTACTATAAAAATCCGGAAGCAACCAAAGAGACCTTGAAAGACGGTTGGCTCTATTCAGGTGACAAGGGTTTTATAGATGATGAGGGTCACCTGGTGGTTTTTGATCGTACCAAGGATGTTTTCATACTCAGGGACGGAAGACCTTTTTCTCCCCAGTACCTTGAAACTCGCCTGAAATTCAGTCCCTATGTGAGAGATTCATGGGTCATCGGAGACAAACGGGAATATATTACCGCGGTCATTTGTATCGATTATTCTGTGGTGGGTAAATGGGCCGATGAAAAAAAGATCAATTATACGAGCTATCAGGAACTTTCTCAGATGCCCGAGGTCTACAACTTGGTGGAAGTACAGATACGTCAGGCAAACAGGGACCTCCCGGAAGCCGCCAGAGTCGTAAAGTTCATCAACCTGTACAAGGAATTCGATGCAGATGATGATGAACTGACAAGAACAAGAAAATTGCGGCGGGGCTTTGTGGAAAAAAGGTATCAGGACATCATTGAAGCCCTCTATATAAATGATGATAACGTTCATATCGATACAACCATTAAGTATGAAGATGGGCGACAGGCGCATATTGTTACCGATCTGCATATCAGGAAAGTCGAGGAATAGGGAATAGAAGATAGGAAATAGTAGATAGGGAATAGAAAATAGTAAATAGTGAATAGTAAACAGTGAATAGTAAATAGGGAACAGGAAAAAGGATTGACGATTGAAAATTCTGTAGGCTATTTTTAACAATTGTTAATCGTCAATTTACAATGGAGTGACGGATGGAACTGTTTTTAATGACCATTACAACCGGCATTATGGTGGGTGGTATCTATGCCCTTGTGGCCCTTGGATGGGTGTTGATATATAAATGTTCAGGCGTACTGAATCTGGCCATGGGTGAAATGACGCTGATTGGAGCTTATGTTTCCTTGAGCTTTTATTCCATGGGCATTCCTTTTTTACTGGCGATTTTATTCTCCCTTATTATAGGACTGGTTTTGGGAATACTGACGGAAAGAATTTTCCTGGACAAACTCATCGGTCAACCTGTGCTGACGGTGATTATGGTCACCGTTGGTCTTTCATTTTTCTTTAAGGGAACGGTGGAACTCATATGGGGTACCGATACGCGTGTGTTCACCCCGCCGGTTTTTTCAATTGAACCGATACACATCGGAAAGATAGTTATCGGTCAGGTTTATCTGTGGAGCTTTGTGGCCGCCATTATTCTCTTAATTGTTTTTGTCTGCTTTTTTAAATATACCCGTTGGGGCCTTGCCATGCAGGCCACAGCCGACGATGAAATGGCCGCCCTCTCCCTTGGTGTGAGCGCCAGATTCGTTTATGCAGCTGCCTGGGCCATCGCTTTTATGGCGGCCGGTGTCGGCGGGACTCTTTTGGGCAACATCAACG
>JAOUGB010000104.1 GCA_029857875.1 Desulfobacteraceae bacterium
CAATGCAGTCTACCGAAAATTAAGCAGACTTTCCAGCAAAAATCCATCCCTCCAGGCTCTGATTAAAATTGCCATGGACCCCAAAAATATTCTAAAAATCCGTACAGTCAAAGAACTTTTTCAGTTCATTGAGGAGTCCGACGAAAAGAATATCATTGAGGTTCTAAAAAAAGAAATCGGAGATATCCATCTGGGGGTAGTTACCAACATGGTTAAAAATGAAAAGGAAGAAAACGCGGGTCGTATTGTTCAGATCGTCGCTGAAAAATACCTGACCATTCCTTCCACGAATTTGGGCTGCGTTTCCTATGACAGGCATATCAATAAAATGGTTCTCGATATGACCCCTTTAACCAATCTGGACCAGTCAAGCCAAGCTTATGGCAATGTTTACGAAATTGCCACCAAGTTATCGAAAGGTTAATGGGGTGGACGAGTAACCGCCTTTTAATTTCTACATCTTATCGAAATAAAAAGTCTTTTAACGGCATTTCGTTCGTGCCGCTTGTATGGAAGAATGGATTGCTGGAATATTGGAAATAAGAGCGGAAAATAACCTATTTAAATTGTCATAAAATCCTTCAAACCCATCATTTTTATCCAGTGAAACTTTCTTCTATTTCACCGGGACCATTACTCCATTATTACATTATTCCAATTGGGCGAAGCCCCTATTTCATGCATACTTTCCTGATCTGCAACAGGTCACAATGTCCATCGAAAATTTTGGCAATGCCGTCCTGTTTCAACGTTTTCATGCCATCTTTTATTGCCTGATTTCGGATGACTTCCACCGGTGAACTGCTTTGTATCAGTTTTTTCATTTCATCAGTTCCCAACAACAGTTCGTGAAGCGCCATTCGGCCGGCATACCCTGTATTGTAGCATCTTTCACAACCTCTGGGCGTGTTGAGATATAGATCCTCGGTATAAGGAATATCCATGTGCTCATCAAACTGATCAGAAGAACCATATTCACGAACGAGTTCTTCAAACGCTTCTCTTGATAGATGATACGGTTCTCTGCAATGGATACAGGTGGTGCGGACCAGGCGCTGGGCGAGAATGCACAGGATCGCATCTGAAAAGTTGAATGGATCCATTCCCATGTCAAGAAGCCTGGTTATGCTTTCAGGAGCGCTGTTTGTGTGAAGCGTGGAAAGTACCAGGTGGCCTGTCAGAGATGCCTCTATGCCGATAGATGCGGTTTCCCTGTCCCGCATCTCACCCAGCATGATCACATCGGGGTCACATCTTAAAAACGCCCGCATTGCTGAAGCAAAGTTGAATCCGATTTTAGGCTTCACCTGTACCTGTCTCAATCCTCTCTGGCTGATTTCCACAGGATCCTCAGCGGTCCAGATCTTGGTGTCTGTGGTATTGATATATGCCATGGCCGAATGAAGCGTGGTTGTTTTCCCTGAACCGGTTGGACCGCATACAAAAACAAGGCCATGGGGCTGTGTTATGGCGCCAACGAAATTATTGTAATTGCTTTTTGAAAAGCCTATCTTGTCCAAAGGGAGCGGCTCACCGGCATCGAGTATTCGCAGAACAACATCCTCCACTCTCCCCTGGGTTGGCACCGTTGCCACTCTGAGTTCGATATTGGGGCCACCATATTTTTTAAATATTATTTTACCATCCTGGGGCTTGCGTCGTTCCACAATATCAAGATCCGCCATGATCTTAATTCGAGATACGATTTTATCTCGAAGAGAATAAGGAATGCTCTCAAACAACCTGCAAGCACCGTCAACCCGTATCCGAATCCGTGTATTCATCTTTCCCGGATAGGGTTCTATATGAATATCGGAAGCCTTTTGTTTGTAAGCATCAATAATAATTTTGTTCACAAACTGTACGATAGCACTGTCTTCTTCATACAGGACGGATTCTTCATCTTCTATCTCTACTTCCTTGGTTTTGAGTTCAGACAAGATCTGCGATCTGGAAGCCAGTTTTCTTTCTTTCCGCGTAAAACGCTGAATAAAAGCAAGAACATCCTGTTTTAGCGCTACGTTGAACAAAAGCGTTTTGTTTGAAAAGAGCGTCTTGATTTCGCCAATTTTTTGAAGATCGCCGGGGTTGTCTATTGCAATAACGATCTTCCCGTCTTCTATCTTCAGCGGAACCCAGATATTATTGCGCATGAAAGGTACTTTGAGGTTGGATAGAAGCCTAACCGGTATCGGTATATCCGGATCATATTCTACAAATGGAACCTTATAGAATTGACTAAGAGATTTTCCGATCTCCTTTTTGGAAATCTTAAAATCAGACATTAAAACCGTTTCCACGGAAGCTTTTCCTGCTCTGGCGTCGGCAATGGCTTTGTCCAGTTCTCTTTGGGTTAATATATGGTTATGAATAAAATAATCGAACTTGTTCGGCCTTGCCTTTGCCATCCGTTTTTGATTATACAGCGCAATTCCAAGAATATTGGCCATCTCAGTTGCAGATTGCTCATCAAGCCGGGTAAACGAACCACCACCCTTTCGATTAATCAATTGAATGACGCCAAGAAGAAACTTTTTGAAAATAATCGGGACTGCTAAAACCTGTTGTGTCCAAAAGCCCATCTTCTTGTCCCAGCGCTTATCAAATTTAAGCTCAGGATCGACGGAGACCAACTCTGAGTCATCATATACATTTTTAATATTGATGAGTTTTTTCTTAAAGGCCGAGCACCCGGATATACTGCTATTTGACATGGAGATGCGGATCTCTTCAATTTCATTTCCGGATTTAAACCGCGATACCAGTTCTCGCTTTTTCCCGTCCACCACATAAACGGTCAATCTTTCGGCTTCAAAAAGCCGGGTGATTTCATCCTTTAAATCCACCAGGATTTCGTCAAGATTGGCAGCAGCATGTATTTTGTTGCAAATATCCTGGAGATCTTTCCGGTAGTCAATCTCGGATTTTAGTTTCCGGCTGTTTAACTTCTTGGCATCAATTATACTCGCTTTATTTAACATTTTTATTCGCCTCGCGTGAATACTCTGCAGACCTCGAATCTTCGGGGTTGAAATACCTGAATCTTGCCTGGATTTTGTTGATCTTAAATTTCTACTCTCATTATCGTCAGCAACGTTCGTGCCAAAAGAAATGTTTCTTTAACAAAGCGGTATTTAAGATGTGTTTATCGTTTCTAAGATCTTTGTAAAAACTTGATTTATAGGTGTTCCGGAAGATTCGACAAAGTACTATTATTTTTTCTATTGCCAAATAAAATAAGATAAGAGGGATTGATGAAGGAAAATAACATCGAAATATGCACAATAAAATGTGCATCACTGCACAGTTTATTGTGCATGCGAAGAAAAACGGTAAAGTTTGAACCTCTATAGCGTAATAGGCCGGGAAGATTTTTTTATGCTTCTTTTTGAGCAATCCATTTGAAAAATAGCCCCACACAATCCGGGCAAAGTTGGGTGCCGCTGACATCTTCAATAATTTGAAGTGCTTTTCCCTGGACCATTCCCTTGCGGTAGGGCCTGTCACTTGTTAAAGAATGGTAAGTGTCGGCAACAGCAGCCATCCGCGCCCATAAATGGATGTTATCTCCTTTAAGGCCCTGAGGGTATCCTTTGCCATCAAGACGCTCGTGGTGAGATAAGACGATTGGGATGACATCTGAAAAACTTGGGATTGACTTTATAATATTTGCGCCGATGACCGGGTGTTTTTTTATGTGAGCGAACTCTTCTTCCGTCAACCGTCCGGGTTTAAGAAGGATTTCGTCTCGGACGCCAATCTTACCGATATCATGCAGTCTTCCGCCGATGGTAACGGTTTCGATTTCCTTTGGGCTGCCTCCGGTGATGCTCAGCATTCCAGAGACTATTCTGCCGACTGCCTCAGAATGTCCTCTGGTATAGTTGTCACGGGCCTCAAGGGCGGTGATAAGGCTGGTGATACTGGCAATCATCAGATTCCGTTCTGAATCCAGACGCTCTCTTTCCATTAGCAACATGTGGAACTGATCAGAAAGCATCTTTTCAACGAGGATAACCAGTTCATCGATATTGAATGGCTTGCAAAGATAAGCCGAAGCACCATGTTGCATCATCCGCTTCATATAACCGCGGTCGGTTACAGAACTCATTGCAACGATCGGTATTGAAGATAAATCGGGATTTGTGTGAACCGCCTGGCAGAATTCAAAGCCGTTAATATCCGGCATTTCGATATCGCTGAGTACCAGATCCGGCTGGATGGTTTTCATCAGGTCCAAGGCTTTTTTGCCGTTTTCGGCAGTGATTACCCTAAATCCGGCTTCCGCCAAACCTTTTTCGACAATCTGAAGCACAACCTTAGAATCGTCCACAACCATGACAAGGCGGTTTCTCTTGAACTTGGATTTTGACAAGACGCTTTCTACAGTTTCAAGTAAACGGTCCTGTATTTCATACTTTGATAGATAGGCTGATGCTCCTGCCTGGAACCCCTTGTCGACATCGCTGTCAGAATCAAAGGTACTCACCATAACCACAGGGATTCCCTGAGTCGATGGGGTTTGCTTAAGACTACGACACAATTCAATGCCGTTGATTTTTGGCATATCGATATCGCTGACGACAATATCGAACTTTTCCTGTAATGCTACATCAAGGCCCTCTTGTCCGTCTTGGGCTAAAATGATTTCAGCGTTCATGGACGCCAGTATTTTTTTCATACTTGTTCGGAATACGGCACTATCATCAACAATCAGGATCCGGCGTTCGCTCATCATAGGTTCCATTTATTCCCCACGGACAAGCCATTTACAGATTAAATTCCAACCAGAATTTCTCATAAAAACTGTATATTGCGAACGAATCAAGCTTTTGAGATATTCTGGCTTATTCTTTTTAGTTTATTTTTTTAATCGGGATCTTATCCTATACTATATCGGCAGATTTGATAAAAACTTAAATCCTAGCTGAAATTACATTTTAAAAGAGCTATTAGAGGGGTATCTCATTCGGAAATTAAGGGGAGTATTGATTATGTGGGATTTTGTCCCCCTTCTTTTTACAATGGCTCTTGTAAATATATTGCGATTCAATTTGACACTAAAATCGCCATCCTTTATTATTTTTGGATCATCTCCCGATTAGTTGTAGTTAATCAGGGTAAAATAGGTGAGTCATCTCCAATTGAGTAGGTGTTATCGCAAAGGATACAAGGATTCAAGGGTTTGAGTGAAATGCTAATAAATTACAAACCTTTGAATCCCTATACCCTCTTCTCCAACTAAATTGGAGAAAAACCTTATTTTTTAAATAAAAGAATAAGCCCATATAGCTTGGGATAAGTTAAAGAAGAAACGTGGATAAAATCATAGACATTCAAAACCTGGTTAAGCAATTTAACGGATTTACGGCCGTGAACGACATCTCATTTTCTGTAGACCAGGGTGAGTTTTTCGGTCTGTTGGGCCCCAACGGCGCCGGTAAAACCACAACCATTCGCATGCTGTACGGCTTTTCACCCCCGACTCGCGGCAAACTGCGAATCTTCGGTATGGATATCAGAACCGATTTTCGCAAGATTAAAGCCAGAATCGGCGTCTGTCAGCAGGACAACACCCTGGACCCGGATTTGAGTGTAGAACAGAATCTGCATGTGTTTGCCGGATACTTTTCTATCCCCAAAAAAGAAGCCGCTGAACGAACCGCTGAACTTCTCGATTTTTTCGCGCTGAGCCATAAAAAAGATGCCAAAGTCATAGAACTTTCCGGCGGAATGGCGCGCCGGCTGATTCTGGCTAGATCGCTGATCAATCGGCCCGAACTTTTGATTCTGGATGAGCCGACCACCGGACTTGATCCTCAGTCCCGGCACCAGGTATGGGAAAAGCTGGAGGATCTTAAAAAGGCCGGTCTTACCGTCATCATCACCACCCATAACATGGAAGAAGCGTCCCGCCTCTGTGACCGACTGGTTATTGTTGATCACGGTAAAATTCTGGTGGATGGCAGCCCGAAAGCGTTGATCGAGCGTCATGCCGGCAGCAATATCATCGAAATCGAGGGGCCGGACCAGACGCTGATCGAATATGTCAAGGAAAATGGCATCGGGTACGATGATCTTGGCCGGCGCCTGATATTGTATGAAACAGAAGAAAAGGATCTGAACAATACGATTCGAGAACGGTTTTGCAACGAAAAGTGCATTTATCGCAACAGCACGCTGGAAGATGTTTTTTTGCGTTTGACAGGAAGGGAGCTTCGAGAATGATCGATTCTAAAGCATTTTCATGGCGATTTATGAGGGTCTGGGAAAGAAACCTCGTGGTTTACAAGAAGATCTGGAAGGTGAATTTTCTGACACCGCTGTTGGAACCGCTGTTTTACATTCTGGCTTTTGGCTTGGGGTTCAGCGGTTTGATCGACAATGTGCATTACGGAGGGGCTGATTTTTCTTACACGGCGTTTATCGCACCGGCCCTGATCGCCACAGCTGTGATGTGGAATTCATTTTTTGAAACCACCTACGCATCATTTGTTCGAATGTATTATCAGAAGACCTTTGACGGCATGCTGGCGACACCATTGTCTTTGGAAGAAATCATCATCGCTGAAATTGTCTGGAGCGCAACCAAAGCGGCAGGAGCCGCAACCATCATGTTAATGGTGCTCGGCCTGCTGGGATTTATACAGTTTCCTTTGGGGCTGTTGCTGATTCCTCTTGCGTTCTTCGGAGGTCTGGCTTTCGGGGCAATCGGCATGTTCTTTACAGGAATTACACCGACCATCGACATTTTCAATCTTCCCATATTTCTCTTCATTACGCCGATGTTTTTGTTTAGCGGAACATTTTTTCCGGTTTCCAATTTACCGGCCTGGGCGCAGCCTGCTGCACTGGCCTTCCCTCTCTATCACCTGGCCGAATTGGCCCGACGGTTCAGTATCGGAACCAACGAAACTTCCCCGATCATCAGTATCGTGTATCTTATCGTATTTTTTCTTTTCTTTACAAGCCTTGCCCTGAGCAAGATGAAGAAAAGATTGATTCAATAGTCATTACAATTTTTTGTAATTCCCATAAATCTTCTTCAAACCGCCGCCAATAAGAAGAACACCCATAAGATAGAAACTAAAACGGATAAAGCCGATCACCGAAGAAAACTGCTGTATCTGTTCGACTTTGGGCATCACCTGGGGTATCCTGTAAAACACACCGATACCCGCAAGGGTCAGCGCAATACCATAGATAACCTGAATAACCGGTTTGTTTTTAAACATGGAATCTTTTGGGTTGTTGTCCAATTTTTCAGAATTCACGTTTTATCTCAACCTCGATTGTTAATTTAAGGGTTCGAGGATTCCCCAGTTAAATTCGCTACGCTCCTTTTCTCCGAAAAATTTAACGGGGCAGGC